>JAFLUJ010000087.1 GCA_022511485.1 Oscillospiraceae bacterium
TGGCGGTTGCGGAAAGAATACCAACTAAGTACCGCGTGACAGACGAGAATACAAAATTCGCCATGAGAAAAGCTGCCCTGAGAGCTGCACCTCCCCAGACAGCAAATAAAAAGAAGCTGGGATTTCCTGTACCGATACGTGTATGGCTCAAGGAAGATAAATATTACGGCATAATAAAGGAGCAGTTTACCTCTCCTGCCTCAGAGCATTTTTTTAATACCGAACTTCTCATAAAGCTCCTTGACGACCATATGGACGGCAAGGCGGACAACAGCCGGAAGATCTGGACGATATTTATTTTCCTTGTATGGTATAAGGTTTATTTTCAGAACGCATAAAAAAGAAAAATGATTTAGTATACCGTCCCATAAAAAGGGATAAATATACTAAATCATTTGTTTTTCTAACAGTTGAGCCCGAATATGCCCGCGTATGTTTCCCCGCTAAAGGCTCAGTCATGCAGCTTAGTTGCCTGTAGGTATGTAAGGTCGGATAGAACCTGCAAGTGCAGAAACAGGCATTGTCTGGAGCCAAATATGACCAGGCCCGTTTACTCTTGTGTTGAAAAAACCTTCTCCGCCAAACAGTGCATTTCCGATACCTTTTACAGTTTCAATATCAATTGAGCAGGTAGCGTCCATAGCTGCAAGATAGCCAGTATCAACAAGTATAGACTCATTTGATGCGAGATCGTATTCTACCACACTGCCGTCAATTTCCAGGAAAGCCATCCCCTGACCACTGAGCTTCTGCATAATAAAGCCTTCACCGCCGAATAATCCCGCGCCGAACTTCTTCTGGAAGAAGATGCTGAGATCGACTGATTCCTCTGACGCAAGGTAAGCGGATTTCTGTGCTACGATGGTTTTTGATGAGGAAATTTCGATAGGAAGAATATTTCCCGGTACAGATGCTGCGAAAGCGATCTCGCCGATGCCGCCTACAGCGGTATATTTATTCTGGAAAATTGATTCACCGGAAAATGCTCTTGAAAGTGCTTTTCCTATTCCTCCGCCTGCGTTTGTGGACATCTGCATATTAGGAGACATCCAGGACATTCCGCCCTTCTGACAACAGATAGTTTCGTTTGCTTCCAATCTGCATACTACTACCGGAAATGGTGTACCTTTGATTTCGTACTGCATTTCGTATAACCCCTTTATAAATTCTTAAGGCATTGCTGCCGATATTTATTATAACAGTCCAGTCTAAAATTGTCAATATCTTTTTAAGATATTTTAAACATTATTTTCCTCTGTCGTACTTGACAATTACACCTGAAAGCTGTATAATTTAAATATAATTAGCGGGTGTGGCGGAATTGGCAGACGCGCCAGACTTAGGATCTGGTGTCTCCGACGTGCAGGTTCAAGTCCTGTCACCCGCACCAGCGGGGAAGCCCCCGCAGGCAGACCGTTGCATACTCTTTCCGCAGAAGTTACACACGACACGGTTCTGATGATACTGTTACACCATTCTTTCCGAATAAAGCGGGGAAGCCCCCGCGGGCAGACCGTTGCATACTCTTTCTGTAGAAGTTACACACGACACGGTTCTGATGATACTGTTACACCGTTCTTTCCGAATAAAGCGGGGAAGCCCCCGCGAACATATATGGGGCATTAGCGCAGTTGGGAGCGCATCACACTGGCAGTGTGGGGGTCAGGGGTTCAAATCCCCTATGCTCCACCAATAGAAAACGCTGAAATTACGCAGGTTTGCGGGGTTTTGGCGTTTTTGGCTTTTCTATGTGGCGGACGGCTTTGTGCGCTGTTTGTGCGCCATTGATTATTTTTTACCCTGAGATCATAAAAATTCAAGCGGATAGTTCCGGAAAGGAATTACCCGCTTTTTGCGCTTTTGGGGATAGTCAGCAGATTTTCAAGAGAGTTGACTGCTTCAATGTCAGCTTGTTCTACCAGATGCAGATATTTGTTTGTAGTAGTGAGGTCAGCGTGTCCGAGCCGTCCTTGTACTGTTTTCAGATCGGTGCCGTTATATAACAGCAATGTTGCTGAGGTATGCCGTAAGCTGTGAAATTTCCTGTGTTCTATATTGTGCCGCTTTAGGAATTTTGCAAACTGCTTTGACGGTGTTTTTGGGTACATCATAGAGCCGTCCCAGCTTGTAAATACCCAGTTTTCGCCCTTCCATTGGCTTCCGAGCTGTTGAGCTTCTCTTATATGCTGTTTTTTCAGCTCTTTAAGCAGTTCAATACATGAGGAATTAAGTGCAACCGTTCTTTCTTTATCACTTTTCGGGGCTTTGGTCTTGACCTGCTCTCCCTTAAGCTTATATGCGGATCGGCTTATAGTGAGCTTGTTATTGAAAAAGTCTATATCGGAAAACTTTAAGCCGACTAATTCTCCTTGCCTTGCTCCTGTGAATATTGCAAGCTGTACAAGGGTCTGGAATTGTAACGGTTCGTCTTTCAGGCAATTCAGGATATATGCCGCCTCCTGCTTTGTGAAGATCTGTATTTCCGGCTGTATATGCTTTGGGAGAGTAAGACGGCGTGTATCTGCAGGATTGGAAGAAATATACCCCAGCTTATAAGAAAACGTCAGCATAGACTGCAGCACCGCTAATTTACGCTTGACCGTTGCAGGGGAGGCTGTACGCCCGTCCGGATATGGCTTACCGCTGCTGTTGAGTATGGGAACGGTGGAAAGCATTTTTACAAACTCCTGAACGTGTACGGGCTTCAATTCAGCGATCTTGTGATGTCCGAGAGCGGGTAATATAACAGTATCGGCAATACTCCTGTAATAGCTGTAAGTGGTCGGACTCAGCTTGCCTTTCATTGCCTCAAAGTACTGCTCCGATATATCGGAAAGACGGAGATTTCCCGCTGCGCCGGTCATACCGTTTTTGCATTGTTCCTCAAACTGTACCGCCTGACGGTTCAGCTCCTTTTCAATCTGCCTTGCAGTCATACCGGGAGCGGGTTTATAGCTCATTGTATAAGGTTTCAGGCGTTTACCCGCTCCATCGTAACCGTGATATATCCGTATCGTGTAGGAGGTTATAACGCCGTCTTTATTCTTTCGGGGGGTTATGTTTGCCATTGTCATTCACCTGCTCTCTTTGTTCTTGTTCAAAGGAATTTGCTATTACGTTAATGTCAAATTCTTTCGTCATAATTTTTTCTAATACTGTATATTCTCTTGCATCAAACAAATTTAATAATTTTTCAAAAAATTTCGTTGACTTATATCTTATAACATCGCAAGTGTCATCTAATTGGAAATATTCCTTTTCTACGGCTTTATATTCTTGATAAGGATATTTCTTTTCAATTTCTTCAAAACTCCAATCAGTTTCCAGTAAAAACTGTATCTTATTAAAAGTTTTTATGTTATCGTTTTTCAGACTGCAAGATAGTTCACTTATTTTTTGCAATTCTGATATATATGTGCAAATATTCATAAATTCATCGGAACTTAAAATTTTATTTAGTATTTTAGGAGTTTTATTTTCATCTCCAAACATTATTTCCCAATTCTTCATTTGCGTAATCAAAAGTCTAACCGTTATTTCATCTAATCCAGTAACATTACAAGCATTTGTTATATCAGGATTAGTTGAGGGATTTTCATTCAATCCGAGAATATAATCAGATGAAACCTTAAGAAACTCTGATATTTTTATAATTTGCTCTGCATTTGGGACACGTTTACCACTACAAAAATAGGATATTGTATTATCCGGGACACCTAAATGTGCAGCTAAATCCTTTTGCTTTTTATTTGCAAAAGCCAATGCCGAATTAATTCGAGTACCAATTATCTTCCTGTTATCCATAATTATAAATCTCCTAATAACATAGCGAAAATGATATGTTCAAAAATAAAAATATCATTTTCTCTTGACAATAACAATATTGCTATATTATAATATAAACATAGCAATATCGTTGTTGCTATCCTATATGTAAATCATAGCATAGTTGATATTGAATGTCAACAATAATTTTTCAAGGAGGTAAAATATGTTAGGAAACGAAGTTAAGGATTTTATTAAATCAAACGGTCTGAAGTGTTGGCAGGTTGCAGACGAATGGGGAATGACTGACGGTAATTTTTCCCGAAAGCTCCGGAAGCCTTTTAATGAAAGTGATACCCAAAGGCTGTACGAAACTGTTAAAAAGCTTACAGAACAACAGAACGGAGGTACATCAGTATGAGCAATCCAGCATTTGCAGTCGACTGCAAGCCTGAAATTAAGCGGAGCAGGTCAATTCCACGCATGGAGACCATAAAGAACACCGCCAAACTGTTCGGACTTCCTGAACATCTGGTGCGTCAGAAAGTACTAAGCGGTGAAGTTGTTGCGATCAGTGCGGGACGACGGTATTTGGTCAATGTGGACAAGTTTGCCGAATATCTGAATAGTAATACCATTTCCACATCCGCAGATCAGGAAGAAAGCACCGAGTATACGGCTATTCGACCTATTCCTGTCAAACTGTAAGGGGGTGTTATTATGGCAGGTCACAAACCACGCAGTGTAACCATCTTGTGTAAATTCCGAGTGCTTTTAGATTATTTGTCCGATGAAGATGTTGGACAGCTTTTCAAAGCATTACTTGAATTTGGTGCAAATGGGAAAAGACCAGACTTTGCGGATGAGCGCACTTCGCTTGGACTGGTTTTTGGTGCTATTTCTAATCAGATTGCGCATGATACGGCAAAGTATGAGAAAAAATGCCGCCAGAACTCCGAAAATGCTAAATGCAAGGGAAAAAATGCAGCTTCAAAAGAAGAGACCGCTTGCAATGGTAAACGACCGCAAGCGAACGCTAACGACCGCTTGCAGTCGCAAACAATGGAAAACGGAACAGAGGCAGTACAGTCCGGTGAAAGTTCTCCTAAGTCAAAACCGGTTTATGTACGGAGCGTATAAACACGTCAAGCTTACTGAGGAACAGCATAAAAAGCTTGTTGACGAACTGGGAGAAGCAAAAACAGCCGATTATATCCGGAAAGTGGACGAGTACTGCCAACAGCACGGAAAGAGCTACAAGGACTATAATCTTACCATCAGGAATTGGGCAAGGAGGGATATTGAACAAAATGGAAGCATTACAGGAAATAATTCAAATGCAGGACAAGGGGACGTTGACAAATACTCAACAGTCTTTTGAGAAAAGCTACTTAGGACATTTGCGGCAGTGGTGCGAGGCTTTGAATCAGCTCCCGGGTAATCTGGATAAAATGGACGGCTTCAACTGCGATCACTGCCAAAATAGGGGGTGTGTTCATGTAGTTCGGGGGGACTATTTGTCAGCTGTGGATTGTCCGAAATGTGCATCTATTCGGAAATCTATATGGGATTTGAAAAGGAGCGGGCTTGAAAACAAATCTTTCAGCAGCTACATTGTTACAGAACAGTGGCAAGAGGGACTTTTAAGCATTGTCAGAACTTTTGCCGGTGAATGTTCGGGAAAATGGCTTTATATCGGAGGTCAGAGCGGAGCGGGTAAGACACATCTATGCACGGCGGCTTTACGGACGTTTATTTTCAAACACCGACAAGAAGCATTGCTTTTTGAGTGGGTGGAGAAATCTAAGGAGATCAAGCAATGTGTCAACACTCCTGAATATAATGGGAAAATTTCTTTGTACAAGGACGTTCCCGTGCTTTATATTGATGACTTTTTTAAGGTCAAGCGTGGTGAAGCTCCAACATCTGCAGATATAAACCTTGCTTTTGAGCTGATCGATTACCGTTATAGAAAGTCGCTTGTAACAATCATTTCAAGTGAGTTTTCATTAAACGACATTATTTCAGTTGATGAGGCATTAGGGTCAAGAATAAAATCAAAGGCACAGGAATACACGTTACACATTGACCGGGATAGGAACAAAAATTACAGGCTAAATGAACATAAAAATAACGCCTCCTGTCGGGACTTTGGCGAGACTTCGACAAGCGGCGTATAAACAAATAGGTAAACTATTTACCTACTCCAATTATAGCACATTTACGGAGCGGGTGCAATAGATTGGAGGAAAATTTTCATGGATAATCAGGTAATTATTACATATCCCCAGGGGTTGATAGTTCCGGGCAACGGCACAACGACGGTAAAAACAGAGATCCTTTTGACCGCTTCCGAACTGGAGCAGGTCAGGGCTGCCATTGAACACTGCAAGCATCTTATTCAAATAAGGCTTAGTCGTACCAAGAAGTCATTTAAACAGTACACGACCACCATAGAGCAGAACACTATAAACTCCGTTCTTTACAAGGTCGAGCATAGTAAACCGCTGCAACTGTATCCTGTAGAGCTTTTGGCAGATGAAACAGCAGCTGTTATCTATTGCCTGGAGCATACGAGAAACAGCAAGAGCAAGGACGTTCAGCAGCTTATACATACGCTTAATTCCTACCTTATCCAGGACTGCGAGGGCTAAGCTATGCCCAACTGCAAGCGAATAACACGATCTGGTGCGGTCTATGAGGTTGAATTATATCCTGTATCGGAAACGGTGCGGGATCTGAGCAAAAGCAAGCCCGAACCTGCAAACATCCGCACCGATGAGGAAAAGGAACAATATAACCGCCATAAGTCAGAAAAACATTTTGTCCGGGTGGTAAACACCAACTTTACAAGCAGGGCATACTATGTCACGCTTACATACAGCAATGAGCATTTGCCGGAAAGCTATTCAGCAGCTCTCAGGAATATCGACAACTACACCAGACGGCTTAAATACTCCAATCCGAACGCCATTATTATTTCTGTTACCGGATATGGGAGCAGGTCAGGACGACTTCATCATCACTTGATTATAAGCGGTGTGGCTGAATCGGATATAACAGGCAAATGGATTTTAGGAGATATTGCAAAGGTCGAACATCTGAGGAAAGACAATTATTATAATGGCGTAAATCATGGAGAAGATTTCACGGCATTAGCTGTGTATCTTCACGATCATGCACCAAAGGAACACAAGGGCAAACGCTGGAAGCAGACAAAGAATATACAGCAGCCAGTTCAGGGTAAAGCAAAACCGGTAAAAAGAGCTTACAGCACTGAACGTCCTCCGAAAGCTCCAAAAGGCTATATGCTTGTGGAAGCTCGGACAAACAATTACTACAAGAGCGGGTATATGTATTTCAAATACGTCCGGGAGGCGCAGAAACCGCTTAATATTCAGCCTATATTTAAAAACCACGGAGCGGGTGTATCGGCAAGACGCTGAGCTTGCCGAAAAAATATACTTTTACCCGCTCTTTTAAGGACTTGAATTTACG
>JAFLUJ010000088.1 GCA_022511485.1 Oscillospiraceae bacterium
GGGTCTCCCCCGATAGGAGTGCAGGGATAATATACTAAATCATGATCTGCTTTACTATTCATAATACACTCATGAAATTACCCTGCTTAATAACCCCTTATTATTCTGACAAGTGGATCACTTTCGTGGACACTCTCTCCGCCAGATGCTTATTGTGGGTGACTGCGACGATCCCCATATTACGTCTGGACGCTTCATCAAGAATGACATTCCATAGCTGTGCCTGAGTGATGGCGTCCAGCATTGTGCTTATCTCGTCACAAATAAGATAATCCGCTCCGCTCATCAACGCCCGCGCCACACAGAATCTTTGCAGCTCACCTCCGGATAATTCCCGGGGAAATCTTTCAAGCCATGCCGGTTCGATCCCGAAGGTTTCAAGAGTATCCTTCGGTCTGCCGCCGCTTTCTTCAAAGACACGTTTCAGTCTCCATCGGGGATCAATAGCTTTTTCCGGATGCTGATAGATCAGCTGAACAGGACAAATACCCTTGGAAGGCAGCGGCTTGCCGTCCAGAAGAATTTCTCCCCTGTCCGGTTTCAGATATCCTGACAGAAGCATAGCAAGGGTCGTTTTGCCATAACCGCTTGGAGCAAGCACAGCGATACGTTCTCCCCTGTCTATCTTCAATGTGAGGTCCTGGAGAATCCAATCTTGCTTACGGTCATAACGGAAATAAACATTCCTTGCTTCAAGCGCCATGAAAACACCTCACTTCGCCGCCTCTGACCTCACGGACTTCCGGGACACTGTTCACACATTTTTCGGTTTTATATGGACACCGTGGCGCAAACAGACATCCTCCCGGCAAGCTCCCGGCGTATGGCTGAAAGCCATCTATAGGCTGAAATCCGTTCTGTGGCAGAGCTTTCCACAGGGCTTTTGAATAGGGATGCCGCAAAGCCTCCGGACCGGTCTTGAAATCCGATGCAGGAGCTGTTTCCACAGTAGTTCCCGCGTAGAACACCGCCACTCTGTCAGCGAACTCGGTGGCAAGGTCAATATCATGAGTTATGAGAATGACCGCCTTTCCCTCGTCTGCCAGCTCACGGAACATTTTAAGAGCTTCCAGTGCCTGTTCAAGGCTCATTCCCGGAGTAGGCTCGTCTGCAATGATAAGCTCCGCCTCCGTGATAAGAGCTGTGGACACCAGAACCCGCCTTGCCATACCTCCGGAAAGCTGAAAGGGGTAAAGCTGCTCCGTTCCATCGGTTAGCCCGAAACGTTTGAAAATCTCTCTTCTCCTGTCTGTTGGCTTGGGTCTGCGGTGTCCGTCCGCCTGCGCTCCGATCTTCATCAACGGGTCAAGGAATGCAACTGACTGAGGGACGAGAGCGATTTCTGTCCCCCGAAGCTGTTCCTGACGCTCCGGGGTAAGCTGCTGTCCCTTATAATGGAGATGTCCCTTTACCGTGGCATTATCGGGAAGTATCCCCAGAACAGCGGAGGCAAGCAGACTTTTACCTGAACCGGAAGACCCGGCAACTGCAACGATCTCCCCGGGATATACCGTCAGATACAGGTCGGAAATAACTTGCAGATCGGACTGTTCAAGTCCCCGGTCATACATACGGAAGGAGACGGACAGGTCATGTATCTCCAAAAGGGTCTCTTTTTTTTGTTCCATAGTACCCTCCTAATTTTGCGAGTTGTATGGGTCAATTATCATTTTCAGACAGTCCCCCAGCTTGTCGATCAACAGAACGAGAAGCACAAGGGTAAGTCCCGGAAGCACCGCAGACCACCACATTCCCGCTGAGATATACCGCATACTTTCCGAGAGAATAATGCCGATAGCAGGCTGCTCCGGTGGAAGTCCGAATCCCAGAAAGGATACGGAGGCTTCATGGAGTATAGCATGGGGAAACATCAATACCAGTCCCACAACAAGCTGAGGTACTAAATGAGGCAGCATATGGTGAACAAGTATCCACCCGCCTGACTTGCCCAGCTTCCGGGATACTGCTATATAATGTTCGGATCGGAGCTGCAAGACCTCTCCTCTGATAAGACGTGCAAGACTGCACCAATGGGCAGCGGAAATTCCGATAAGCAGTCCCTTTAGTCCCCGTCCCATGGCAAAGGAGATAAGTATAACTAAGATAGTGTGGGGAACGCTCATCACAAGATCAATGAGCCAGTTTACAAAGGCGTCAGCAAGCTTTGAACCGGAGGCAGCAGCGATCCCCACAAATACAGCAATGACCGCACTTATCACGGAAGCGGTAAAACCTATAGTCATGCTTACAGTCAATCCCTTGATTGTTCTTATCAGCAGATCGCGTCCCAGCGCGTCCGTACCGAAGGGGTGGACAAGGGACGGCGGCTGATTTGAATCAAGGAAGCTTCCCGCTGCTGCCTCATCGGGAATAATTATCCCGGATATATATATTGCTGTCAGGATAACTGCCATGATAACGGTGAGGACAAGTGTCTTTTTACGGAGGTTCAGCTTCATCATTTACCTCCATTCTCTATCTGCGGGTCAATGACACCGTACAGCAGATTTGCGATCATGTTTCCCACTCCCACAAACAGAGCAGAAAACAAGGTCACTCCAAGAAGCAGCGGAACATCGGAGTTCAGCCCCGCCGCAGCCACTGCGCTGCCAAGTCCGGGATAGCTGAACACGTTTTCTGCCATGACCGAGCCTCCGAACAGCTCTGCAAAGGAGGCAAACTGCAAGGTCAGCGCCGGTATTAGAATATTGCGGAATCCATGTCGGCGAAGGATCGTCCATTTTCCCTCACCTCTTGCTTTTGCATATAGGACATAGTCGCTGCTCAGCACATCGGAAAGCTTCTGACGGGTATGCAAAGCGATATTTGCAAAGGACATCAGGCTCAGCGTAAACGCCGGCAGTATCAGATGGTAAAGCTTCTGCCGGATGGTAACATCACTGCTGAGCATTCCGATAGGAGCGGAAAATCCGATGGGAAACCATTTCAGCCACACGGAGAACACCAGCAGAAAAACCATTCCCAGCCAGAATGTGGGGACGGAGCTGATAATGTAGCATATCCTTTTCAGTATCCTATCGGGAAGCCTGTCCCGGTACATT
This sequence comes from Oscillospiraceae bacterium, assembly GCA_022511485.1. Lineage (GTDB taxonomy): Bacteria > Bacillota > Clostridia > Oscillospirales > Ruminococcaceae > RGIG8773. The sequence continues at coordinate 3,063 of JAFLUJ010000088.1, forward strand.
CCCATTATGCAGCCAAGGACGAAGCCTGTCACTCCGGACAATATCCATGCACACAGCATCAGCGCAAGAGAGTTCAGAAACCGCTCCCCGATTATGTCTGCCACCGGTCTGCGGTAGAGTGCGGATTCTCCTAAATTTCCATGCAATACCTCTGAGAGCCATCCGAAATATCGTTCCGCAGGAGGTTCATTTACTCCCCAGTAGTCCTCTATCTCTGCACGCTGTTCAGGGGAAACGGCAGTTCCAAGTCCTATGATATACTGCTGCACCGGGTCTATGGGAGACGCACTGACCAGCGCAAATGTAATAACGCTGACCGCCAGCAATAAGGAAATAAATTTTATACTATATGTAAATATCTCTTTTATAATACGATTAGTAATTATTTTCATGTCCCCTCCCAATTCCATTTGTCAAGATTCTGTATCAATGGAAGTCCATGACCATGTCCGTGTATAGGCTGCTCCCCTATGGAAAGCCCGTCCCTTACGTAAGTAACGTGATCCAGATTGACTATCCATACCCAGGGACATTCACCACACATAGCAGTACCTGTGTTCCCGTCCCACTGTACCTTCTTCCAGTTTTCATTGGCTTCATCCTGGGTAAGAGCCTCCATAGCAGCGTTAAGATAACCGTCCGTCACATCGTTCATATAACCCTCCGGGTTATAGAAATCGTCAAGGAGCGCCCCTTCGGAACGGTATAAATAATATGTCTCGTTGGGGATAGCAGATCCCCAGCCCATCATAACGGCTTCGGAGAACATTCGCTGCATTATCTCGTCCCAGCTTGTACCTTCCACATTTATTTTAATGCCGATCTCCTTCACCTGCTGGGCGGCAGCCATTGCAACAGCCTGACGTACAGAATCTCCCGAGGGATATATGCAGGAAAATTCCGCTTTCAGACCGTCCCTTTCGACAATGCCGTCGCCGTCAGTATCTGTCCAGCCTGCATCCGAAAGAAGCTTCCTTGCGTACCCAACATCGGTATCAATAACCACCTCCGGGTTATTCCATGGCATACCGTCATTTTCGGAATAAGCGGGTCTTCCGAAGCCGTTTAACACGCTGTCCACGATCTGCTGACGGTCTATTGCATAAGCGATAGCCTGACGTATCTCAATATTGGAGGTCACATCGTTTCCCACCGGTGCGCCGCTTTCCGTAGTCCTGCCCTCATCCGGAAGAACAGGGAGGGTGAATCCCCGGTTGTCCGCAGAGGGAATGGCTTCCACATGATAGCCCTCCACCTGTGTCATGCCAAGGGTCGCAGTGGAGTATGCAACATCCGCCTGTCCTGCCTGAACAGCAGCAAGAGCGGCGTCCTCGGACATAAAGACCACCGTTACATTTTTTATAGCCGGAGCATTCCCATAGTAATTCTCGTTGGCAGTGAAAACCAGCTGCTCCTGAGGTCTCCACTCCACAAGCTTATAAGGACCTGAGCCAATTGGAGAGATCCCGTAATCCTCGCTGTAAGCGTGCTCCGGTACTATACCCACAGATGCAAGAGTGTTGAGGAAAATGGAGGTTGGCTTTGACAGCGTAACAATAACGGTAGTATCGTCCAAAGCGGCAGCGCTTTCCATGTAGGTAAGGTCAACAGAGCCCCGGGCTTTCTTTGCAGTTTCCAGTGTGAAAGCAACGTCGGAGGCAGTGAGCTTTTCGCCGTCGGTGAAATATGCGTCGTCCCTGATAGTAAATGTCCATACCAGACCATCATCGGACAGCTTGTAACTGACAGCCAAATCGTTTTCAAAGGTAAGGTCTGACCTGTACTTCACCAGAGTGCTCTGGACGATAGGAGAATTTCCATGTCCCCAGCCTTTTGTGGGGTCAAGGGTCTCCGGCTCAGAGCCGATGGCGATAACAACGCTGTCCCTGTCACGGGGAGCTGTTCTATCGGCGTTATTACAGGACGTCACCGAAAATACCATGACTGCCGTCAGAAATAAAACTGAAATTTTTTTGATGTTCATTTTTATATACCTTTTGTAATTTATTTTAATTTATATACATATAGTTTCAAAAATAATGCTCAGTCAGAGATGTCCACTGTCCTTTTTACAGTCATATGGTTGATCTGACTGGCAATATATCCCGCACCGAAGCCGTTGTCGATATTGACCACCGACACTCCGCTGGCGCAGGAATTGAGCATGGACAAAAGAGCAGAAAGTCCGTTAAAGGACGCTCCGTATCCCACGCTTGTAGGGACGGCAATAACGGGACAGTCGGCAAGACCTCCTATAACACTGGCAAGAGCTCCCTCCATGCCTGCAATGGCAATGATAACAGATGCTCCCATGATGTCGTCAAGATGAGCAAGCGTCCGGTGGAGACCTGCCACGCCCACATCGTATAAACGGACTACCTCATTTCCAAGGACGGATGCCGTCAGTGCAGCTTCCTCCGCCACAGGAATATCGCTTGTACCGCCTGTGGCAACGACTATCCTTCCGATACCATCCGGGACAGGTATCTGTCCCACGATACCGCAGCGGGCGTCCTTATGATGATCCAGCGGATGCACCTTGCCGACCTCCAGCGCGGCTTCCCCGGAAAGACGGGTAATGAGGATGGTATCCTGTCCGTTTTTTTTCATTGTATCAACTATCCCGATGATCTGCTCCGGAGTTTTCCCCGCACCGTAGATGACCTCCGCCGCACCCTGCCGGAGCTTCCTGTGCATATCCACCTTTGCGTATCCGATGTCCTCGAATGGCTTGGTTTTTAGTTTCAGAAGAGCGTCCTCCACAGAAACCCTTCCGCTGCTGACACCCTCCAGTAATTTTCTTATATCCGTATTCATAGAACGCTCCTTTCAAATAATACTGTAATCCCTAATTTATCAATAGACAAAGTCTATTGATAAATCCGCCTGTTCAGGCGGACGTCAAAACCATAGGTTTTGACGGAATTAGTATTGAACGGCTTCCCGGGCGGCTGCGCCGCCACGCCGTATGCAATACGGCGCATTTTAACTATAGACTTTGTCTATAGTTAAAATGGGAAATAGTATAAAAAAAACACCAACATCCCCTTCAGAGGATATGTGTGCTTTCAAGCATACGATAAAATTATACCCATTGTATATTATCTGAAACATTTTACGCTTCTGCGTTTAAGGCGACAGCTTCATGCTGTCAATAATGCTATTATACATCAAAAGGAGAAAAAAATCAATAGCTATTCTGTGTTTTGGAGGTAAAATCCTCCTGAAAATATTGAAAATTATTTCAAAATATGATATAATTGTGATCAGGATATATATATATCAACTCATGGAGGTTTTATTATGGCTAAAATATATGCTGACAAGTCTTCTGAAATAACTAAAAGAGAGCGCGACCATATGGAGTTATCACGCCGTCTGGCGGGAGAATGTGTTGTTCTCATGGAAAATGACGGCACTCTGCCTCTGACCGGCATCGGAAAGCTGGCTCTGTACGGCAGCGGAGCACGTCAGACCGTCAAGGGAGGCACAGGCTCCGGCGATGTGTATACCAGAACTGCCGTCAATATCGAGCAGGGACTTGAAAACGCCGGATTTACCATCACCACAAAGAACTGGCTTGACCGTCAGACGAAAAAGCATTCCGATGACAGAAATTCCTATTCAGAATGGGTCAAGACCTATGCGGAAGAAAATCAGCTTACCACATTCTTTGTATCGTTCAGTTATCCCTTTCTTGAGCCTTCACCTGCGGATATTACACCGGAGGATATTGCAGCCTCTGACACCGATACTGCCGTATATGTCATTGCCCGTATCTCCGGCGAAGGTGCAGACCGGAAATGCCAACGGGGAGACTACCTGCTTTACGATGAGGAAAGATCACAGCTTGAAATGCTGTGCAGGGAATATAAAAAAGTCATATTAGTCCTGAACATCGGCGGAGTTATTGATATGTCCGAGATCAATGAGATCCCCGGCATTGATTCTGTCGTACTTATGAATCAGCTTGGAAATATCGGCGGGGACGTATTGGCAGACGTTCTGACAGGTAGGGTTAATCCCTCAGGAAAGCTGACCGATACCTGGGCGAAACAGTACAGTGACTACCCATCCTCCAAAACATTCAGCAGCAATGACGATGATGTTGATGACGAATACTACAGCGAGGGCATCTATGTGGGCTACCGCTATT
>JAFLUJ010000014.1 GCA_022511485.1 Oscillospiraceae bacterium
ATAGACTTGAAGACCTCCTGATTATAGGAGCTTGACTCAATATTGCTTATGATAGCACGGTCTATTTTTATAATATCCGGATTCACCAGCATGATACGGTTCATGGTCTCCAGACCCTCGGACACATTGTCAAGGGCGATGAGAAATCCCTGGGAGCGGTAATAGTCCACGAACATCATAAGATCGTAGCTGTCCCTGACGTGGGATTCGTTAAGCTCAATGACGATATTTTCCGATGGTATCCCGTATTCGTTTGCGGTACGGAGTATCTCTCCGTTGCCGGGGACAACATCGTTAAGCACTGAGGTCTCGAAATTTATAAAAAGCATAGGCGCGGATTTATTTTCTGCAAAAGCGGACATAGCCTTTTCGCGGCAAAGTCTGTCTATAGCCAGGACAGTACCCTGCTCCTTTGCATAGTTGAAAAGGAAATACGGAGATACGACCTCGCCGCCGTAGTCGCCTCTTGCAAGGGCTTCAATCCCGATGGTCTTTTTTGTGTTCAGGGAATATATAGGCTGAAATTCAACAAAGATGTCCTTATTTTCAATGACTTCCCGAACGATCTCAGGTGTTATTTTCATAGCAGCCTCCGGTTACAATCTTTTCGCAAATCTTATCATAAATATAGTATAGCTTCTGTACTCCGTTTTCAAGGAAATAGTAATGACCTATGTATGGAACGAGCAGTATAAGCATAAGTGCTGCCGCTGCAAGCATACCCATATTTTCCGACACCAGAAAGGCGGTGAAGCACATTATCATAAGCAGGGCAAACATCATTGTAACAAGAAAATGTATAAGTCTTTCGTGCTGCATAAACTGTATCTTGACAAGTATCTCTTTTTTCAGCTCCGGAAAATCCGAGTTCTCATTTTCCAGTGCAGCAAGCATGGATTTGATATAGTCTCCGAAATATTTTCCCATGATGATCTCCCTTCTTTGAAAAAAGTATAATGCGCAAATTATCTCATTATCATTATATCACATACAGTAAAATTTTTCAATGGGTTTTTAAAATTTTCCCATAAAAAACAGGGGTCTGAATAAGACTGATAATGGTACAGAAACAATTATGTTTCCGTGTCGTACTTTACATTTTCCGAAAGGTGTATAATCGGAAAGGGTAAAGGCTCAGCCTTTTCAGATCCCTGTTTGATTTAATGAGAAAGCATTCTTTCCGCATTTTTATAGAGTATCATTTCCCGTTCTTCATCGTTAAGAGGTATCTTGTCGAACATTTCAAGCTCGTCCCTGGCTGTCCACATGGGATAGTCAGTACCGAAAAGTACGTTTTCTACTCCGTAAATGTCAATAAGCTCCCGGGCGTGCTCCGGCGTCATGGAATAAAGCGAGCTTGATGTATCCACCCACAGATGTCTGCCTCCCAGAGTTTTCGCTGCATCGTCCCATTCTGACCAGCCTCCGAAGTGAGCTCCGATAACTTCAAGCTTGGGAAATGCATCAAGAACATTAAGAAGCCGGCGCGGCTTGGAGTAGTCAGTCCTGTGATCTCCCATATGGATAAGTATTGGCAGTCTGCCTTCGATGACCTCGTAAATTTTCATGGCGTTTTTATCGTCAATGTTGAACTGCTGAAAGTCCGGGTGTATTTTAACTCCCTTTAGCCCCAGAGAAATGGCTCTGTCGATCTCCTTTTCGATGTCCTGATAGTCGGGATGCATAGCTGCGAATCCGATAAGCTTGTCGGGATGCTCATTTACACTTCCGGAAATAAAGTTATTTATGCTTTCCACCTGCGCCGGACTGGTGGCAACAGACTGGACGATAAACCTGTCGATCCCGGCGTCGCCGCCAATTTTTATCAGAGTATCAACTGTGCCGTCAAGATGCATTTCAAGTCCGCTGTAGAATGAACCGACCCCCGCCACAGCTTTTGCGGCGATCTTAGCAGGATATATATGAGCGTGTGCGTCGATTATCATAATCACGACTTCCTTTCCTAAGATTTTATACTATATTATTTAATGTGAGATCTTAAAGCTTGCGTTTTTCCAGTTTCCTCTGAAATAGAAGAAAGCTGCAAGTCCTGCTGAAAGCACCCAGCCGATTGGCCATGCCCAGAGGAAGGCTGCGAAGCCCATGAACGGCACAAGAATGTATGCAATGACCACTCGCAGGAGCAGGTCGCTGAATGTGGACGCCATAAAGGAACGTATAGCTCCCGCGCCACGGAGAACTCCGTCCGAGATCAGCTTTACTCCCAGTATGGCGTAAAACGGAGCAGCCGCCCTAAGGAAGGACGCTCCTGCACCAAGGGCTTCTGCGGAGGGCTCTTTTGAGAAAAATCCTATCATGCTGTCCGCAAAAACAAGGTATCCTATCCAGAAGGGGATAAGACATATTACTGTGAAAGCAAATCCGGACTTATATCCGGAAGGGATACGCTCCGGCTTTTCCGCTCCGATGTTCTGGGCGGTAAAGGAGCTTACTCCGTTTGAAATACAAGATATGATATTAACGGCGAAGGTATTGAGCTTTATCGCTGCTGAGTATCCTGCAAGAATTGCAGGTCCCATATCGTTTACAAGACCCTGTATGAGCAGGTTTCCCACAGATACAAAGCTGTGCTGACATATGGTAGGTATTGCGATCCTGCTTATTGTCCTGAGCATATGATTTGAAAACCTGGGACTGCGGTGAGGGGTCTCTATTTTTTTAAGTCTGAAAAACAGGGTGACAGCCGCAAGGATGGCGGATATTCCCTGTGCGATAAATGTTGCCCATGCTACACCGGCAACTCCCATTTGCAGGGGGATGACCATAATAAGGTCGAGAATGATATTTCCTATGGACGAGGCTATAAGGAAAATAAGGGGAGTTTTTGAATCTCCCAGAGCGGTGAAAATTCCGGTACAGATATTGTAAAGAAAAAGGAAGATAAGTCCGGCTATGTAAATTCGCAGATATAATGCAGAGTCGTCAAAAATTTCAGGCTTGGTGTGGAGCGCGGTCATTATGGGGTCACAGCAGAACAGTCCGGCGACTGTGAGAATGGCGGCAAGGATCATTGTGGTGATAAGCGATGTGGAGACCGCTGTTTTCATCCGGACGTATTCCTTTGCACCGAAAAGCTGGGAAATGACCACTGCGCAGCCGGAATTTATCCCGTTGGCGATCTGGATGAAAAGCATTGTGACCGGGTAGGAAGCTCCTACAGCTGCAAGGGCAAGCTCTCCATCGGCGGGAGTGGCTCCCGCATAGTTTCCCGCGATAACGCTGTCGCAAATATTGTACATCTGCTGAAAAATTATACTTATAAGCAGCGGCAAAGTGAACCGCCATAAAAGAGAAGACGGCTTTCCTTTGGTCAGGTCTGTTATCAAAAGCCCGCCTCCTTTCAGAAATTGGCTTCTTTCATCAATAATATTATACCCCTTTCGGAAAAATTTATCAAACAAATTTTGCACAAATTTCTAAATAAAATCCGGAGGATTTTTTATACTATTCTTAAACTAAAACATAGACAATGTCTGTTATTCAGATTTGAAACAGTATTACAAGAAACAAAAAAACGCCGCGGACGGCGTTTTTGACAGTTATGAAATTTCTGATATGTACTGACGGAAACGGGTCGTCCGGCAGCGATGGTCAGTTCAGGTAAGCTCGATCTCTGCTGCGGTTATCTCCCCGTAATCAAGGTCATTGGAGTAATCGAAGATGTCGTCTTCCTCCTCGTCCTCGCCGCCGGAAAACTGAAATTGGTTCAGCTCGTCCATGTCAAGTGTGGAGGTATCTATTCCCTCGGTCTCTGTTATCACCTTGGCATTTGCTGCGGAAGCCTGCTCTTGTTCGTACAGTATCCTATCAGTATCAAGAGTTTCGGTATCAATACTCTGGGTTTTTTCAATGGGCTTGCGGTTCGCTGCGGAAGCCTGTTCCTGCTCATACAGTATCTTTTCGGTATCAATGGCTTCCGTTTCAATGCCCTGGGTCTTTTCGATGGGCTTGCGGTTGGCAGCGGAAGCCTGTTCCTGCTCATACAGTATCTTTTCAGTGTCAATAGTCTCAGTTTCAATGCTCTGAGTTTTTTCAACGGGTTTGCGAGTCGCCGCAGATGCCTGCTCCTGCTCGTAAAGGATCTTGTCTGTGTCAAGGGTCTCCGTGTCTATCTCTGTGGCGTGCTGCTCGACGGGGACGCTTCCGCTTGCCTGTTTAGTCTCGGAAGCTTTCGGAGCTTCGGCAGCCTTGGGTTTTTCCGGTCTGGCGAAAAAGTCGTCCGGCTGGACAGGCTGCTTGATACCTGAAAGCGACTGAGTATTAGCAGAGGAAACAGATCCGGTAGAAGCCGGCTTATTTTTTTTGAGAAAATCAAACATAATAAAAACTCCTTTGTTTGAATGAGAATCTATATTTGCAATATTCCATTTAAATTTTACCATATTTATTATATTTAGTCAAGAATAAATGGAAAATTTATTAAAGTAATTTCATAAGTTAGTATTGAACGGCTTCCCGGGCGGCTGCGCCGCCATGCCGCATACTATGTATAGGTTGAATCAAAACATTGACTTGTCAATGTTTTGATTCAGGAATAGTATAAAAAGAAAGTGGCTCTGTCTTTGGGACAGAGCCGAAGATTATGATATAGGATTATTGGGGGGTTCCGCAAACCGTAGGGGTAAACGATTTGCGGTGAGTTCTTTTATACGGCTTGCGCCGGGGACTTAAAGGGGTAAATAAGTCCGCAATATAAAAGCACTTGGGGGATTTGTACTGTTTTTCAAGTACAAATATATGATAATCCATAATTGTGTAAATCATGTGAAAGAATGTTGAAATGAAAGAGAAATATCACAAATTTCTTCAAAGAATATAATGCCTTAATTTATCAGAAAATGTTAAAAACTATGTTAAAAATGTTGGAAAATGTCGGATTGTTGAAAGTCTGAGCGCGAAATAGCAGGGAATTGCAGGCTGTTTTCAACATTTTCCACCGGTTTTCCACACTTTTTTGACAAAAAAAGGCTGGGATTCACTGTTCAGTTTCCACTATACTGATAGTCGTTTCCAGGGACTGCACAGCCGTTTCTTCGGACTGTACAGTCTGCTCTTCTGTTCCGGACATCGGAGCGCTCTGTTCTGTCTGAGCAGTCTGACCTGACTGGGATGAAGGATCGGTAACGGTTATTATACTGAAGCCTCGGAGCTCGCAGAATATCCCTGCCGAGGGTATCTCTACAGCTGTGGGGGTAAGGCTCTGAGGCTCAAATATCAGCTTGTATGTGCCTCCGGAGAATTCCCCGGAGAAAATTTTTCCGTCCTCACTGTCAGTACAGGACAGCGTTCCTGCGGCAGCAGCGCTGTCAACTGCTTTGAATATCTGGGCAAATACTGCTCCGCTGTTTATGTCCTCCATGGCTATTTCCATGGTAAGTCCGTCAAGCTCCGCAGTTACTCCCTCGTCATTATAGGATATGTTAAGACCCTCCAGAGTTTCCGGAGCAGTAACAGCCATATTCCATATTCCCATTCCGTAACGCTTTACAGTCCCCTCAAATTCAAGCTCACCTGCCTGTACCTTTACATCTGACTGAAAGGGTACATTCAGATCAGGGGATTTTACAAGTATCCCTCCATCCTTACATCCTGTACAAAATAAAACTGATATTACTAAAAGTATAGAGATAATAACGATACCTCGTCCGTTTTTGCGCATAAAAAAGCCCTCCGTTTTTTTGAACAGAGGGACTTACACCAATGCCCTACCTGTTCATTTTTTTGAACACAACAGACAGGCATCTTATCACGTCCGATGGAAGCATACAGATCTCGGAAAGCTCCTCAGCTGCGCAGTCGGCGGCAGCTCCGTGGATGTAAACTCCTGCGGCGGCAGCGTCAAGAGGGTCGATACCCTGAGCGGCAAAGGATGCAATTATTCCGGTAAGGACATCGCCGCTTCCGCCTCTGGCAAGACCCGGATTTCCGGCAGGGATAACATAGACCCTTCCCCGTCCAGCAACAAATGTGGGAACTCCCTTTGCAACTACAACAGCACCGTACTCTCTGGCAATATTTACCGCAAGAGTAAGTCTGTCCCCGGCGGCTGCCTGATGGGATACTCCACTCAGCCTTGCAAGCTCCCCGATATGCGGAGTGATAATAAGCTTGTTTTTTGTGTCTCTGATTATATCTATGTTGTCCGCAATACAGTTTATTCCATCTGCGTCCAAAATAATCGGACAATCAGCTTCTTTTATCACTCTTTTGATGACCGACTTAGTTCCGTCGGTGACGGAAAGTCCGCAGCCTGCCGAAACGGCGGTCTTATTTTTCAGAGCTTTTACGATCACATCCCCGGAGATTTCAGCGATAGCTCCCCTTTTATCCGCTTCAAGGGGAAGGTATGTTGCCTCCGGGACAGCGGAAGCAATGCGGTTTATTACCGTTCCGGTGGAAGCAAGAGTTACAAGTCCCGCTCCGGAGCGCAGGGCAGCATTTGTGGAAAGCAGTGCCGCGCCGCTCATTGAAGCGCAGCCGGAGATATTCAGCAGTCTTCCGAAGCTGCCCTTGTGACAGTTTTTCGGACGCTTTGGAAAAAGCTCCGAAACAGATCCCTCCTCATACAGTGTGGGGAGGTACTCTATATCCTTACAGCACTTGTCTGTGATACCTATATCGGCTACTACTATTTCTCCGCAGTAGTGGTCAAGAGGCGCTGAAAGCATACCCACCTTTTTATAACCAAAAGTGACTGTGTAATCGCATTTTAAAGTACCCTCCGCCACTGTGCCGCGGAGACAGTCTCCGCCGGAGGGAACGTCCGCCGCGATCTTAATGGCTTCACACCTTTCCGCATAGGAAAAGCAAGCCTTTACCTGAGGAGGGAGATAACCATGCATACCTGTCCCGAAGACCGCGTCCACGATCACAGCCGCCTTGGAAAAGCGTTCAAAGACCTTTCCCACGTTGTCATTGAGGTCAAGGACTTCCATGTCATTTATTTCGCTGAGGTCGCAGTATGCCTTTCCTGCAAGCTCTGTAGTTGGGTCTCCGCAGGCGAGGACGACGGTTATAGGTATGCCGCTCTCGGCAAGTGAATGGGCGGCAACAAATCCGTCACCGCCGTTATTTCCGCTGCCGCATATAAATACGACCCCTGAGGAGAGGTCGGTTTCGCGGCTTATTTTATAAATGAGAAGCGTAACAGCCTCCCCTGCACTGCGCATGAGCTCAGAACAGGAAACGCCGTTTTTTTCAGAGTTGGATTCAATTGTTTTCATCTGTTTAGGAGTAGGGAAAAACATAAAAAGGTCTCCTTTCGCGGTGATCCGCTTTTCCAAAGATCTCCTGACGATGTGGGGGATCGTCACTTCTGCCGCCTATACTGCACCCATGCAAGATAAGTATATTCGGATCATTCGTATATTATCACAGTTGCAAGAGCAACGACTCTTGTGTGTGTACAATCAATAGCGATCTTGCGGTGCTTTGAAGCAAATACAGTCTTTGCCTTGCCTGAAAGACTGACATAATAAATGCCGTTGTAATCAGTCAGTATGGACACCTCATTCAGCTTGCAGCCTCTTGCAGCGACACCCATAGCTTTCATAAACGCCATCTTTGCAGTAAACATTTCTGCTATCCTGTAGATGGGGAAATGCTTCTCCATAAGGAATTTCATTTCCTGAGGAGAGAAAAATTTTGCAAGGAATTTTGGTTTTGAAGAAAGCTTTTTGAATCTTCTGATATCAACAACAAATTTACCTATGGTCATTGGAAATACATCCTTTCATTTTTTACTTTTTAAAATTTACTTTTAACTGTCTTGGAAGAAATGGAACTATGGCATCTATGACCTTTTCCTCGGGAGAAAAAATAAGTCTTACGCTGCCTGCGGAAGCGTGTTTGAAGTCTGCATAATAGATTTTTGTTTCAGCATCGGATTCATTGCTGCCAACTGCGCTGACTATTGTAACATCATCATCAATCTCAGGAGCGCTGTCATATTCTCCGAACGCTTCAAATGCAGAAGCCTTGGCTGTTATCAGCCTGACCCTTTTTCTCCGTGCGATTATCTTGTCGATGTCGATCTCTCCGTTAGTGACAATGTATTCGTATTCACAGTCCAGATTAGTAAAAAGATAGTATCCGCCCCACATTGCCCCGGAAAAGACTACGAATCCAAATACAGGCATGATAAAGAAAAAAACAAACAGTGAGATCAACGTCAGAACGCACATAGCTATGATAATAAGAATTTTCAGAGCCATATCCTTGCCATTTGTTATTTTTTTAACAATTTGTTCAACAAATATATCCATCATTTCCTCCATATCTATGAAAAAATATTTGTTTAAATTATTATAACATATATTTTTTTAAATTTCAAGAAAAATTTACTTGCATTTTATTACGTTATTGTATATAATAATATCATGTAATATACTTCCCGAAACATTATGACCGGGCACAGTAGCCCTGCCGGAGGTCAAGCCGTATGTATTTGCAACGGACGGTCTGATCTCCGATGGTACATTTATACCGTTACCAGATGGCATTTCAGAGAGAAGGACGCTTGCTGAAAGTCCTTTATGCCGGTGCAGAGTGAAATTTCCCCCGCGAGTGGTTTGGCTGAAACCGTCCCCGGACGGCTGTAGGCTGAAACGTATGCCGCGTTAAGGCAAAAGGATTAGAAGCTCAGCTTTCTGATCCGGTACTTGTCCTTTTACGGGTGGTTTACAAGCAAGGCACGCCTTGTCCCGCTTAGCAGTATGCTTTATCGGGACAGGGCTTTTTTAGTGGGATAGATTTTTATATTGCATAAAATCCAAAATAAGAAAGGATCGGTCACAAATGAAGGAACAGCTTGAAAAGATCAGGCAGCTTGCCGAAAAAGAGCTGTCGGAATGCAGCGCAGCAGATGTGCTGGAAAATCTCAGAGTAAAATATCTGGGCAAAAAGGGAGAGCTCACAGCTATCCTTAAACAAATGGGAGGTCTCTCAGCAGAGGAGCGTCCCGTAGTAGGTCAGCTTGCAAACAGCGTCCGCCAGACAATAGAGGAGAAGATCGCGGAGCGTTCCGCTGCTCTCAAATCGGAGCTTGCCGCTGCAAAGCTTAAAATGGAAACTATCGACGTTACCCTTCCGGGCAAAAAGCAGACCGTAGGAAAGCTCCATCCCCTCACCGCTACTCTTAACGAGGTAAAGGAAATTTTCCTTGGTATGGGCTTTGAGGTGGTCGAAGGTCCGGAGGTCGAAACAGACCACTACTGCTTTGAGGCTCTTAATATGCCAAAGCATCATCCGGCAAGAGACACTCAGGACACATTCTATATCAATGATAACGTAGTTCTCCGTACACAGACCTCCTCGGTTCAGATACGTACAATGGAGAACAAAAAGCCTCCTATAAGAATTATCTCTCCCGGCAGAGTTTACCGCTCCGACGCTGTGGATGCTACGCACTCCCCCCTGTTCCATCAGATCGAGGGTCTTGTAATCGACAAGGGCATCACAATGGCAGACCTTAACGGAACTCTGGAGCTTCTTATGCAGCGTCTTTACGGCGAGGACTGCAAGATACGTCTCCGTCCCCATCACTTCCCGTATACAGAGCCCTCCGCAGAGGTGGACATCATGTGCTTCAACTGTCACGGTGAGGGCTGTCCCATGTGCAAGAACGAGGGATATATCGAGCTTCTGGGAGCGGGTATGGTACATCCGAAAGTCCTTGAAGGCTGTGGCATAGACCCGGAGGTCTACAGCGGATTTGCATTTGGTATCGGTCTTGAGCGTATCACAATGGGACGCTACGAGATCAAGGATATGCGTCTGCTTTACGAAAATGATATGAGGTTCTTAGGACAGTTCTGAGCGGGGAAGCCCCCGCGGGCATAGGAGGACAGTATGAATAACAACCCCAAAAAGCAAAGGAGACCACTTCGGGTAAAAGGCATGACATTGCGCGGTATAGTTATATTACTTTTCTTTCTGGCTGCAGCAGCTTTGCTGGTATTTTCGCATATCGCACGTGCCAGAGAAGTAATTGCGGCGGGTGAAGAGCCTGTGGATATCCGGAGCATATTATACGGTTTCTTTTTGGCAGGTTTCCTGATAACAGCCGGATTTAAGGGTATGGAACTGGCAAACCGGCAGGACAACAAGCAGGCTGAGCTTATAAGCAGCATCCCAGATGAGGAATTTGAACTGATAATGTCTCAGCTCACCCCCGACAGATTCTTTTACGGGACATACTATCTGACTGACACTGCATTGTATGTTCCGAAAAGAAAACTGCTGTTTACGTACAACCGTATAAAATTTGCCTTTGTCCACATACACAGGGGAAAAGGTTTCCACAGATGGCATATCCATATTGTTGACAAAAGCAATTGTAACTATAATTTCAATGTAAAACAATATTCTGAATTTGTCAGGAACAAAGATGCTGTCATGTATCAGCTTAATTCCAAGTGCGGCGGTGATGCAAGATATGAACAAACAGTATCTCAGCTTACTGACGACAGATTTTATTACAAGACATATTATCTGACAGATACCGGGCTGTATGTTCCCCATAAAGGACTGCTGCTTGATTACGATCAGATGCAGTCGGTATATGCCCATTCGCACAGTTTAAGAGGTATCCCCAGATGGCATATCCACATAACTGACAAAGAAGGATGTGACTATTACTTTGATGTAAAGCAGTATTTCAAGTTTGTCAGAAATGTAGATGCTGCTGTATACCATATCAGATCCATGTTCGATGAAAGTGCTAAAGAACACATAGAAAAATTTGACGATACGAAAGGATAGATAAAAATGAATTTATCAATGAAATGGCTTAACGACTACATTGACGTGTCGGATATGCCGATAAAGGAATTCTGCTCGGGACTCACCATCTCAGGCTCCAAGGTGGAGCGATGGGAGACCGAGGGAGAGGAAATAGACAAGGTGGTTGTGGGAAAGCTGCTCTCAGTAGTTCCACACGAAAATTCCGATCACCTTGTTGTATGTCAGGTGGACGTTGGCAAGGCTGGCAGCGGCGAGCCTATCCAGATCGTCACCGGAGCGTCCAACGTGAAAGCGGGAGACATCGTTCCCGTTGCTATGGACGGATCGACCCTCCCCGGAGGAGTGAAGATCAAAAAGGGAAAGCTCCGCGGGGTCGAATCAAACGGTATGCTCTGCTCTCTGGGAGAGCTGGGACTTACCGCCCGTGATTTCCCCTATGCCATTGAAGACGGTATCTTCATCATGCAGGAGGAAGAGGGATGTGCTCCCTTTGAGCTTGGTATGGACATCCGTGAGGCTATCGAGCTGAACGATACCTCCGTGGAATTCGAGATAACCTCAAACCGTCCCGACTGTCTTGCAGTTTTAGGTCTTGCAAGAGAGACCCACGCTACATTTGACAGACCCCTTAAAATAAAGACTCCCGAATTCAAGGGCGTGGAGGGGGACATCAACTCCATGCTCAAAGTGGAGATACACAATAAGCAGCTTTGTCCCAGATATATCGCGGGAGTTGTAAAGAACGTAAAAATAGCTCCATCCCCCAGATGGATGAGAGAGCGCCTCAGAGCAAGCGGAGTACGTCCGATAAACAATTTCGTAGACATCACCAACTACGTAATGCTTGAATACGGACATCCCATGCACGCATTTGACATCCGCTATATAAACGGTTCTGAAATAAATATCCGCAACGCTAAAAACGGGGAGACCATCACTACCCTTGACGGCGCAGAAAGAACCCTCACAGAAAATATGCTTGTTATCGCTGACGCTGACAAGCCGGTGGCAGTTGCCGGCGTTATGGGCGGCGAGTACAGCGGTATCATGGACGACACCGTGGACGTGGTTTTTGAAGCAGCCTGCTTTGACGGAGCTTCCGTACGCACCACAGCAAAGGCTCTGGGCATGAGAACGGACGCTTCCGCTCGCTTTGAAAAGGGTCTTGACCCTCAGAATGCATATCCTGCGCTTATCCGTGCATTTGAGCTTGTTGAGCTTCTTGGCTGCGGCGAGGTAGTGAAAACTATCATCGACGCTGACTACTCCGATAAAACTCCAAAGGGTGTGAAGTTTGATCCGGAGTGGATAAATAATTTCCTCGGTTCGGATATTCCGGAAGCGGAAATGAAGACCTATCTTGAAAGACTGGATTTCAAGGTGGAAAACGGCATGGCATATGCTCCCTCTGTTCGTATCGACATTGAGTGCAAGGCGGACATCGCAGAGGAAGTGGCAAGGCTCTACGGATACAACAAGATCCCCAAGACGATCATCCGTGGCGTTGCCGAAGCCCAGCTCAGCCCTAAGCAGAAATTCGAGCGCAGCATAATGAACGCCATGACCGCCCTCGGAGCTTACGAGATCACAACATATTCTTTCATCAGTCCCAAGTATTTCGATAAGATAAGACTTCCCGAAAACAGCCCTCTCAGAAAAACGGTGGTTATCACAAATCCGCTGGGTGAGGATACCTCCGTTATGAGGACTACCATCCTGCCATCTGTCTGCGAGGTAATGGCAAGGAACTACAACAACAGAAATCCTGAGGTCTGCCTGTTCGAGCTTGGAAATGAGTATATCCCTAACGGCGGGGAGCTTCCCGACGAGCCTGTCCGTCTTGGCGTTGGTATGTACGGCGGCAATCGTGATTTCTACGACATCAAGGGAATTATTGATTCAATGCTTGACCTTGTGGGCGTGGAAGACGTTGAGTATGCTTCCTGTACTGACAGTGCAGTATTTGCAGAAGCGGACGCTTTCCATCCGGGACGCTGCGCCGTAATAAAGAAGGGCGACAAGGTTCTGGGCATCGTGGGAGAGCTTCATCCGGAGGTACTTGAAAATTACGGTATCGGAGTAAAAGCATATGCTGCAAAGATAAACGTCACCGAGCTTATGGAGGAAGCAACAGCAGTAAAGGTCTACAAGCCTCTGCCCAAGTTCCCGGCAACGACAAGAGATCTTGCAATTGTATGCGACGAGACCCTTCCCGTTGCGGAGCTTGAAAAGGCGATCAAAAAGGCTGTGGGAAATATCCTTGAATCCGTTACTTTGTTTGACGTATATCAGGGTAAGCAGATCGCCGAGGGCAAGAAGTCCGTTGCTTATGCAATCTCAATGCGCTCCCATGAGGGAACTCTCACCGACGAGCAGGCAGACGCTGCGGTAAAGCGCGTCCTTAAAGAGCTTGCAAATCTTGGAGCGGAATTAAGAGCGTAATTTTTTAAAGCATCTGGAAAGGCTGCAATACTGAATTGTACGCAGCCTTTCTTTTGCTATATTATAAATAAAGCAGGTATATGTAAATGTCATATGATAGCTCATATCTGGTGATGTTCAGGTTTCTGGACTACTATTATTTTAATGTTGATTACGAGGAAAATCAAAAAACAATGTTAGGCGGAATGTTGGGAGCGATGTCGCCTGACAATGAATTTTTAGGCGGTATTCCGGACATAGCATATTACAGCAAATGGACAGATATTTGTGACCGTTATTTTAATTCGGATAATGATTATCTGTTATGTGTTACCGAATATCTTACATAATATTAAGGAGTACGATTTTGATTTTTTATTGCCGATTTTGGATTACATAAAAAGTGATCCCGGAATAAACAAATTTCATGAAATAAAAAATAGTTATCCGGAGCTGAAAAATAAAATTATTTGACCTGTGGAGAAAATATATGGAATACATAGATATAGTTTTTAACGGAATATCAATCAAAAGCAGGGACGCAGAAGAATTACAGCGCTGTCTGCAAAGCATTTTCAAAAAGTATGATTTAAAAAGCATCTATGCAGTGGATGAAAACTCAAAGGAAGAAAATGCATTATGGGTCATAAATTAGTTAATAAATTACATTCCAATTTAAATAAGTGACGTCAGGTTATAAGGCTGGTCAGACAAATTGTGTCAGTATTATGACATGAGAGAAAATAATTTGCAGGATTTCCGAAAACCCCTTGCAAAACTTGCAGAAATATAGTATTATAATATGTGGCGTGAAATTTTCTTTTTGCGCCGCATATATGTTTTTAACGGCAGTCCTGCCGCAGTACATATAATATTATTTATCCATCGAAAGGAAGAATTGCTATGAAGCTCGCAGAAATGAGCAGGGAAGAGCTTTCCGCATTCAAGGCGGAGTGCGAAAAGGAATATGCTGACTACAAAGCAAAGGGTATGAAGCTGGATATGTCAAGAGGTAAGCCAAGTACGGCTCAGCTTGACCTTGCAATGCCTATGTTTGATGTTTTCACCAACGCCGCAAGTATGCTTACTGTTGACGGTATTGACTGCCGTAACTACGGCTGTCTCACCGGTATCCATGACGCTAAGATACTCTTCGGAGACCTTCTGGGCGTTAAGGAGGAGGAGCTTATCATCGGCGGAAATTCCAGTCTTGCCATGATGTACGACACAATTGCAAGAGCAATGACCCACGGCGTTTATGAAAGCGACAAGCCCTGGGGCAAATATGATAAAATAAAATTCCTCTGTCCCGTTCCGGGATACGACCGTCACTTTGCTATCTGTGAGCATTTCGGAATTGAAATGATCTCCATACCCATGAGCAAGGATGGACCTGACATGGACATGATCGAGAAGCTTGTTTCCGAAGACGATACAATCAAAGGTATCTGGTGCGTTCCCCTTTACTCAAATCCGGACGGAATTTCCTATTCCGACGAGACTGTAAGACGTTTCGCAAATCTTTCTCCAAAGGCTGACGACTTCCGTATTTTCTGGGACAACGCATACTGTGTTCACCACCTCACAGATAAGCCCGACAAAATTCTCAATATCCTTGACGAGTGCAAAAAGACCGGCAAGGAGGATATGGTATTTATCTTTGCTTCCACATCGAAGATCTCCTTCTCCGGCGCAGGAATCGCCATCATGGCAGGCTCGGTCAGCAACATGGAACACATCACAAAGCTTATGGGAATCCAGTGCATAAGCTATGACAAGATCAATCAGCTCCGTCACGTTAAGTATTTCAAGAACGTGGACGGCATTATGGCACATATGGCAAAGCACAAGGAAATCATTGCTCCAAAGTTCGATCTGGTGCTTGATATGCTGAACAAGGATATCAAGGAGCTTGATGTACTGGACTGGAATCACCCCAACGGCGGATATTTCATTTCCGTAAATACACTTGAAGGCTGTGCAAAGAGAGTAGTCCAGCTCTGCAAGGAAGCGGGAGTTGTCCTCACCTCCGCCGGAGCTACATTCCCATACGGAAAAGATCCTGCCGACAGGAATATCCGTATCGCGCCTACATTCCCTCCCCTTGAGGAGCTTGAAGCTGCAATGAAGATATTCTGTGTAAGCGTAAAGCTTGCTTCCGCAGAAAAGCTCCTTGCATAAAAAAGTGCTTATACGAAAAGGGAACAGTTATAATGATTAACATTCAAGGAGATGTTTTAAATGAGTGTTCATGCCGCTGTCCGTAAGCTTGTATGCTATGGTCTTGAAAACGGACTTATCTCCGCGGAGGATAGAATATACGCCGCAAACGCCCTCTGTGAGGCGCTGCATATCGACGACTACGATCCGCCTGAGGAAAACTATGCAAAGGTGGAGCTCGAGCCCGTCCTTAAAGAGCTGCTTGACTACGCTGTAAGTCAGGGGATCATCGAGGACAGCATCGTTTACCGGGATCTGTTCGACACGAAGCTTATGGGCTGTATCACTCCCCGTCCGTCGGAGGTCAATGAAAAATTCCGCAGCATCTACAGCAGCAAATCTCCTGCTGCCGCTACCGATTATTACTATAAGCTGAGCTGTGATTCCGACTATATCCGCCGATACCGTATCGCTAAGGACATGAAATGGACTGTCGATACCGAATACGGCAAGCTGGACATCACAATAAATCTTTCCAAGCCGGAAAAAGACCCCAAGGCTATCGCCGCTGCACTGAACGCCAAGCAGAGCGGTTATCCCAAGTGTCTGCTTTGTGAGGAGAATGTTGGATACGCAGGCAGAGTGAATCACCCTGCCCGTCAGAATCACCGTATCATTCCGGTAAAAATAAACGGCGAACGCTGGTGCTTTCAGTATTCTCCCTATGTTTATTACAATGAGCATTGTATCCTGCTGAACAGCGTTCATACTCCTATGAAGATAGACCGCTCCGCTTTTGCAAAGCTCTTTGACTTTGTGGAGCAGTTCCCTCATTATTTTATCGGTTCAAACGCCGACCTTCCAATCGTAGGCGGCTCTATTCTGACCCATGAGCATTTTCAGGGGGGACGGTACACATTTGCGATGGCGTCCGCTCCCATTGAGGAGGAGTTCGTGATACAGGGCTTCAAGGACGTTGAGGTGGGAAAGGTTAAATGGCCTATGTCCGTTCTGCGCCTACGCTGTGCCGATTACGAGCGTCTTATCGAGCTGGGAGACCGTATTCTTACAAAATGGAGGGGATACTCCGACGAAAGCGCGTTTGTATTCGCGGAGACAGACGGCGTTCCCCACAATACAATAACTCCAATCGCAAGGAAAAACGGAAACATCTACGAGCTTGACCTTGTCCTGCGAAATAATATCACCACTGAGGAGCATCCTCTGGGAGTTTTCCATCCACACGAAAGACTCCACCATATCAAAAAGGAGAACATCGGTCTTATCGAGGTCATGGGACTTGCGGTGCTTCCTGCACGTCTTAAAGGGGAAATGGAGCTTCTTGCGGATACTCTTGTAAACAAGGGAGCGGAGGCTGTACGCACCATTCCGGAGCTTGAAAAGCACGCAGACTGGGCGGAGAAATTCGCTGCAAATTATAATATCAACGCCGAAAATGTAAATGAGATCATACAAAAGGAGATCGGTCTGGTATTTTCAAAGGTTCTTGAACACGCGGGAGTTTTCAAGCGTAATGCAAAGGGCAGCGCAGCCTTCGGAAGATTTGTTTCAACAATATAATACTAATCCCGCCAAAACCTACGGTTTTGGCGGGATTAGTATTATAGGTAGATTTCGTGTAGTCTGAAAGTAATAAAGTCACCATCCTCCAATGTATAAGGAGGGTGCAGACTTTTAAATTTTTCACGTTCAAGTATATATTCTTTGATTTCTTCCTGTGTATCAAAAAGTCCGTTACAATTTAACTTGAATTGAGGAAAAACAAAGGGTATTTCATTATATACAGCAGAATAATTATCACCGGCTGCATATGCATAATCATATCCTAAAAAATTTGTTTCAAGCCCTGATGCATTAAAAATTGGTTTTGGAATTTCCGACTCACACAGCAGCAGCCTATATGGTATACCTCTTTTTTTCGATTCAGCAATATAGCGGTTTATGTAATCCATATTATCGCAGGCAGCAACCCAGGAATGTTCTTTTATATTCCAGTATGTCATACCAATATGCTCATCGTAAAAAGGTTGAAAAGCGTCAGATAACTGATCATCATAATTAAAATACCAGTTTTCACCCGTATTTTCACTAAAGCCGCTGCCGTCTATTCCTTTATACGAATTGCTGACATATTTTTGAATGACGATGCCGTTTACATACATTATCTATCACCTCAAATCCTGATCTGTCGGACAATTAACCGATACCGCAGACAATGCATTATTAGACTGTTTACTCTGAAAAGCTTCTCAGATATATGATATTATTATCCGGGTCATAAAAGCTCATATTAACTGCACCCCAGGGACGCTTGGTCGGCGGTTCAATAATTTCTGCTCCAAGAGCAAGGACTTTTTTATACTCGCTTTCAATGTCATCTACTGTAAAAGCTAAACAGATATTTTGATTCTGATTATTTTTCTCCGTTCCATCGTTGTAAATTGTCAGCATGGTTTCTTCGCTGATAATGGTCTGGTGAACTTCATCATTACTGTCGTTATCTGTTTCCAGCAGCTTCTTATAAAAATCCGCAAGCCTTATCACATCGTTTGTCAATAAACTAACTTCTCCGATTTTCATAATACCCTCCGTTAATTTTCAGATCTTTAGTTTACAGCTCAATATCAACCTTATATTTTTCATCAATAAGGATGTAGTTTGCTCCGTATTTGCGACACCGTTCCAGCATCCGGGCATTGTTTCTGAGCATGAATTCCTGAGTGAAGCCTTCGTCGTCTCCGCGATTTTCAATGACGCTTGCAAACTTCCTGATGTCCTCAAAATGATTTTCAATGTATCCATCACTCATAACCAGACAGTAAAATTTTATATTGTCCCAGGTATTCCTTTTCAAAATCCTTCTCCCAGTCAAAGGGGATGTAGCATCCCTCTACAACGAGATTCTGTCCATTTTCAATGGCGGTCTTTATCATTTCACGAACGATGCTCCACAAATATGACGTCAACTCCTCCTCATCACTTGTAGGAGTAAGCTCCGTATTTCCGCTGCGAATAAGACCCATTTTCAGGTGGTCTATTGAGAAATACGGATATTTATATTTTTCAAGGATTTTTTGCGCAAGCATTGTTTTCCCGGTATGGGATGCTCCTGTTATTAAAACGATCATTTTTACCTCCGTATATTTTGAGATTTCGTAACAGCCAATTTAGTTATGATTTATATTTCTGTATTTTTTTAATATATGCAAAGCATTTTTCACATCATCAGCATTTGGATTTACTATTTCTGCACGGTTTGACAATCCGCAAATACGGCGTGTTTCATCACCAAAATCCACTCTGCGGTTGCTTTTGCATTTACAAAGTCTCTCCGGAAACTGATTTTTAAACCATTTAAAAAGCTCTATGTCTTCTTCATATAAGGTCTTTGAAAAAGCATTGATATTTCTGAAATCGTTAAAGTAAATGCACAGCATGAAATATTTATTATCAGCATAGAAACCGCATATATTTTTACCTTTATAAGAGTACTCGACCTTCCATCTGAAATCCGAAACAATACCTCTCAATGGTCTTATTTTTGCTTTTACCTTCAAACCCGATAAATGTTTCTCAAGCATTTTTACTATTTCCGCATTTTGTTCGGGGAGGGTCTTGCAAATGTCCGCAACAGCAGGGATCGGCGCATACGCATTTTTGTAATCGAGACGCAGATAATTCATCAGCTTGTATTTGCTGTCCGGTGCCTTGCACAAATACAGAAGCCCTCTCATCATCTGCTTATAGGTCTTGTGTGATATTTCGACAATATTTTCATTTCGGATGACTTCAATTCCCATGTCAGCCAATACTTCATATCTTTTTTCGTTATACTCTGATTGGTGGATACGGCTCATGCAATATAGCACGTCTGAATAATCCTTGTCTGAAATAATAAGAGAGCCTGACTTTTCATCAATTCCGCTGCTGTATGATCCCAAATGGTAAAAATAAATTGCATAGAATTGTATCGCCTGCTGAAAAGTATTCCGGAGCGTACTTTCTCTTGAATCAGTAGAATGCTCTTTCTCTTTTTTATTTATCTGCCGCTTTTGAATATACTTTTCATAGGGTTCGGGAAATACCATATATTTTTCCGGGGCTTCGTACATTCCCTGATAGATCGAGGTAATAAACCGATAAAATTGCTGTTGTCCCTCCTGAATTTCCGTATCAGTGGATTCAAAAGGTGCAAGCATATCCAAGCAATGCTTTATCGAATACTGCGCATATGTATCCATTATTCTTAATCTTCACTTCCTTCTCCATTATAAAAAATCATACCATAAATCGTCCGGAAAATCAACACGAATATTTTTATCCCCTGCCAGTGTTTATATAAGGCAGGGGATAACAGATCATAGTCACTTCTTTTTTACTGGTATCCATATTTCTGAATAGTAATTTTCATCATTTGTGCCGTTTGGATATTTGCTTGCGTCATCGTACATTTCAACACAGTATCCTGCTGACATTTCATAGTCCTGCATTGCCGGAAGCCATTCAGAGAATATTTTTGTATTTGTAGACTGCAAGGAATCCACAACAGCGCCATGGCAGGGAAAAACCGCCCATGTAAATGCAGGTATAGTCCTTACTTCAAACCCGTCCGGAATATCCATAGACGGATGATAAACATCCGCGATAAGATACTCAAACTTTTCGTTTCCCATTTTGGGTCCGGGATCCGACTCAATGTTGATACCGAACATTCCGCAGACATATTTGCCGTTTCCTGCTGAATAATGCTCCTCCCAGAACAAGGGAATATCCTGTTTTGCATTTTCGTAAGTGAATTCCTTTGATGTTCCTAAAATTGTGAAGTTTTCCTTTTGGACGATCCTGTAATCCATAATATAACCGCCTTTCAATGATATGGTTAATTTCAGCGGTGCGAAGGTCTTTATCATTGCTTTATCCCTGCGCACTGTCAAAGGCGTATTTCCGTGGAATCGTGAAAAAGCTTTTGTAAAGCTGTCGGGAGAATCATAACCATACTTCATTGCAAGCTCTGTTATGGTAATGTCACTGGTGATAAGCTCTTCTCCTGCAAGAGACATCCTGCGGTTTCTTATATACTCCGCTATAGAATATCCGCACAATATACTGAAACCCTTGTGAAAATAAAACGGTGAGATATTTACATGACCTGCCACCTCATACATTGTGATGTCCTCTGTGATATGGCTCTCAATATATCTGACTGCTTCGCTTATTGCTTTCGCCCATTCCATGATTATCGACCTCCTGCTGTAGTTAAATTATATCATTAAATACCTGCGCTGTCCCGACATTCCTTGTTTTCTTTTGTCCGGGACATAAGATCTGCGGACAATTTTTCTCTCCTGTAAAAAAGACATCCGCCGCCGTTTGGATTTGGTGACCGATGTCATTTTATACTATTCTTAATCTAAAACATTGACTTTGTCAATGTTTTAGTACGCCGTATACATAGTATACGGCGTGGCGGCGTTGCCGCCTATTAAGGCGACAATCTAAATAATAGACAAAGTCTATTATTTAGATTTAGAACAGTATTACTTTTCTTCGATCAGTTACTAGAAAAAATATAGCGTTAATTAATATTCGCATTTATTTCTTTTAATATTTCAACGATCTCTATTTCTCCGTCTACAAGAACTTCTGTTATTGGCTCATGCCCGTCTTCATTCGGACCGTTTGACCAATATATCTCTGCCAGCCTGAGATTTTCTTCCTCGGAAATCGTCCCGTCAAAGCATTTATAAGCGTCTCCATAATAACAATTTCCGTTGACCTCTATCTTGGCAACACTATAAACAGGACGTCCTATGCGCGCAAAATATTCACCCCACCGTTCAGCTTCCTCATATGTTCTGGAAACATACAATGCAGCCATCCGGGACGGATACTGCGGATACTTTTCCTTTCGTACCTTTTCCAACGCCAGCTCACGGAGAGCAACATCCACATTATGGGTCAATTCTACCCCTTTATACTTTTCGGGATTCTTGTAAATGTCCTCAACGGTACTCATCTGTGCATACACACGCTCATAGACACCATTAGGGTGATTTTCGTCCAATACAAAACGCTGCCCGGCTTGCTTGGGCTTGTCTGAAACAACATGATAAAATATCATAAATCCTCCTGATTACAATAAATTTAGCCGATAAAACCATTTAACCCTGCTTTTACAGATAAATAAATCATTTTTCTTACTTCCATCCTGTAATATCTCTATAATACTCCACTGTGCTGACCATGAAAAAAACTTATACCATAAGAACCGAAAAAAACAATCGCTTTATAGTTGACCTCTTTTATTCTTACTCTTCCGCTGTAATTTTTTTGATAAAGTTTTCATCGGTTTCTTTTTCTTTTTTATGACCCGGCTCCGTTTTTCTGCAAGGAAAACATAATATCCGTTGATCTCCTGAACTTTAACACCTCCAAAAACCGAAGTCAATTTGTTTTTGTACCAATCAAGCCTTTTTGTAACCATAACTAACTTTCCGCCGATAGCTAATTTTTTGAATCCAAGTTCAATAAAGCTTTTGGGAACAGAAAAGTCTGCATGATAGGGAGGGTTAGACAAAATCATGGTAAAATCTTTTTCTTCAACATTTTTATAACCATCGCTTAAAATGATCCTGATGTCTGATACTCCGTTAAGAGCTGCATTTATTTTTGCACACTCTATTGCCTGTTCGGAAATATCGCACATTACCACATTTTCTTCTCCTATAAGCTTTCCTGCAAGTATTCCGACTACACCATAACCGCAGCCTAAGTCCAGCACCTTATCACGCGGTAAAAAATCAATTACAGACAGCATAGCTAAAGTGCCGGTATCAATAGAATTCGGAGAAAAGAGCGACGCTTTTGTTTCAAATTTCAAATCTAAATTTTTAATATTTTCGTGAATCATTCCACACCTCTAAATTCCGGGCTGCACGGGTAGGTAAACCGATCACTTGCCCTCATCTGTTTCCCTTACGAGTTACAGTATAACACTAAAAATATCACTTGTGTAAGTTTCGGAACGAAAGGTCAATATACGGAACGAACGGTAAAGGAGTCCCACTTTGGAACAAAAAATCAAGTCAAAATATCAGTATGCAAAATCGACCATAACCAGTTTTTTTCCGTTCGGCAAAGGATATTCATTTTCCGAAATTTTATTATATCCGATATTATTCATATGCTCTGTCAGTTCCGCCGTTTCTATCTGATGATGGA
>JAFLUJ010000089.1 GCA_022511485.1 Oscillospiraceae bacterium
AATAGACAAAGTCTATTTTTTGAGCCGCCTGAAATAGGCGGCTTGCCAAAACCTATGGTTTTGGCGGGATCAGTATTGAACGGCTTCCTGAGCGGCTGCGCCGCCACAACCTATACATAGTATAGGTTGAATCAAAACATTGATTTGTCAATGTTTTGATTCAGGAATAGTATAATGCGTATTCGCAGATATAACTGCGCTAAAATATTTAAAGGGGCAATTCTTTATATGTCTGAAAAGGTGTCTGTAATACATACAAGCTTTACAAAAAGAATTACATTGTTTATGGTCACATCAATAATTCTTCTGCTTGTTTGCTTTTGTATTCTCTCATACATACTTACAAGAATGAACGTTGAAAGCAACGCTATGAAAACCATGAATAATACCGGCAGTGTGATTTCCGGTATGCTTGACGACCATATGAAATCCGCCGCGTCGCAGCTCGATATTATTGCGGAAGACAGCCGTCTGAAAAATTTTGCCGCAGGTCTTAACGCGGCAGGCGGCAGATCGGATGTCAGCAGTCTTCCGGATTTCAGTGAGATCACCGGATTGCTGGATATTATCTGCGACAGGAATAGTAATATAGTTTCTGCATGGATCATTTCCGAACAGAATGGTATCCTTGCAGGCAACGGGGGAACTGTTCTCTTTCCTGAGGAATACGGTCTGTATGACAAGCATTGGTATGACAATTATTACTCAGGTAAAATAGGAGGATATACATACATCTGCGATTATTACGATCAGAGTATGCTTACTGAAGATACAGGGATCGTCCCTATTATCGTCCCGGTAAAATATGAGGGGAATGTTTACGCATTCTGCGGTATTGAGGTCAGGGCAGACAGTCTGTTTGAGATATTCTCAAAATATACCTTCAATGATGGAAGCTATCCTATAGTTTCATCAAACGGAACGATCATATATGATCCCCATACCTCCGATTTTTATGATAAATTTGATCTGGAGGAAATTCCGCTGTCAAATATTGTAAGTCAGTCTTCATATCTGACAGAGACCGTTGACAGCTATATTTCCGATACTTCCGCATTCTCTGAAAATGGAAACGTGGTATATTATTATCAGAAAACCAGCAGTGTAAGCGGTCTGAATATCTTTGTACTTTTTGACAGCACTGAAATAAACGGAAGCATATATAAAATATTTATACAGCAGGTACTGATACTTGTATGTCTGTGTACGCTTATGATGATATTCGTGGTAAATATGCTCCACCGCGAAAGCTCACCGCTGCACGAGATCCGTGACTGCACTTCTGAAATGGCAGACGGCAATTACAATTACAGGATCAAAGCTACCGTCAATAACGAGCTTGGAACGGTTGCTTCAAATATAAACAAGGTCTCGGACACAATAAGAGCCAAAAATACGATCATTAGCAGCTATAATACGACAGATACCCTTACAGGACTTAATAACCGCAGCACACTGTACGAAAGAATGGACGACATAATCAATACCAGAGAAGAAGGCAGAAGCCGCTTTGCGGTGATGTTTGTGGATATAGACAACTTCAAATGGCTCAATGAAACTCTGGGGCACAACTACGGAGATGCGGTTCTCAGCTCCTTTGCGGCAATAATAAGGGATCAGCTTCCTCCGGAGGTATTCATTGCCAGATTCAGCGGAGATGAGTTTGTTATCCTGAAGGAATTTGACACCGAATATTCCGAAGTTCAGGATCTTATTGAAAATCTTCACAATCGGTTCAACAGACCAATTGAGATACTGAACGACAAGTTCTACATAAAATTTTCCGTAGGCGTATCTATTTATCCCGACGATGACACTACCTCGGATATGCTTCTGAGAGATGCTGAGCTGGCTCTGAACAGGGCAAAGGAAAGCGGTAAGGACAGAGTAGCATTCTATACGAATACTGCTAAAAAGCAGGGAGGACTCGGTAAAGCGGAGATCGCCCGCAATCTTAATGACGCTCTTAAAAACGGAGAGCTGTTCCTGCATTATCAGCCTATCGTTTCTGCACAGAATTGTGATATTCATGGATTTGAAGTGCTGCTCAGATGGATAAGTCCGGAATTCGGCGTTATCCCTCCGGCTGAATTTGTAAACGTGGCAGAGGAAAGCGGCGATATTATCCAGATAGGCACATGGATCTTTGAAAGCGCCTGCCGTACTCTCAAACAGATAAACGAGCAGCTTAATCCCGACATTATCATGTCAATAAACGTTTCGCCGGTGCAGCTGAAACGCAGTGATTACATAGATCATATCAAGCAGGTAATTGATATAACTCAGGTCAATCCTAAAAATATCCAGCTTGAGATCACAGAAAGCACCCTTGTGGATTTTTCTGACACCAAAAACAATGTTATCAATCAAATAGATGAAATGGGTATCGCCATTGCTCTTGATGACTTCGGCACCGGATACTCTTCACTTAACTATCTTAAGAATTTCCCTATAAAGTGTCTTAAGATCGACAAGTCCTTTATTGACGAGATCAAT
Organism: Oscillospiraceae bacterium; assembly: GCA_022511485.1. Classification (GTDB taxonomy): domain Bacteria; phylum Bacillota; class Clostridia; order Oscillospirales; family Ruminococcaceae; genus RGIG8773. Next base: position 2,497 of record JAFLUJ010000089.1, read on the forward strand.
AATAATCAGCGTGATTACGCTATCACCGACTCCATCATTGATCTGGTCCACAATCTTGGTATACATACTGTAGCAGAGGGCATTGAGACTGTGGGTCAGTATACCTTCCTTTCCGAGATGCAGTGCGACTACATTCAGGGCTTCCTTATGAGCAAGCCGCTTAAAGAGGCGGACGCCATTGAGTTCATCAAAAAATATGATGAGCTTCACAAGCCTGATAAGCGGAAGATGGAGGAAAATGAAAAGAAGCTTGCTGACGAGCGTAAGCAGCGTGAGGAGCGGGAGCACAAGGAGGATAACAAAAATGATACTGCTCCGCCTACTGAGGATTTCATTATTTCGAAATAATACTAATTCTGACAAAATCATGGACTTCTACAGAATTAGTATTGCACGGCTCTTACGGCGATACTGCGCCATATAGCCATATAGTATAAAATTAATGCCGGCACTTTGGCAACAAGGTGTCGGCAGAATTTTAAATAATTAAATTATTTTCTGTCAAAGGATATAATTGGGGAGGAATACATATGATAAGGAAAATCATTAAGATCGATGAAGAGAAATGCAATGGCTGCGGAGCTTGCGCTTCTGCTTGTCACGAGGGAGCTATCCAGATGACAGGCGGAAAGGCTAAGCTCACCCGTGAGGACTACTGCGACGGTCTGGGAGACTGCCTGCCTGCCTGTCCTGCAAATGCCATTACTTTTGAAGAAAGGGAAGCTCCCGCTTACGATGAAGCGGCAGTTCTTAAGGCAAAGCAGGAGAAAAGTCCTCAGACGCTTCCCTGCGGATGTCCCGGAACTCACGCAAAAGCAATAAACAGGGAGGACACTCCCTGCGATAATGCTGCAATCCATGTAACAAGCCAGCTCAGGCAGTGGCCTGTCCAGATAAAGCTTGTACCTGTAAATGCTCCGTATTTTGATAATGCGAATCTGCTTGTTGCCGCTGACTGTACAGCATACGCATACGGAAATTTCCATAACGAATTTATCCGCAATCACATTACAGTAGTTGGATGTCCCAAGCTTGACGATGTGGACTATACCGAAAAGCTGACCCAGATCATTGCAAACAACAACATCAAAAGCGTTACCGTTGCCCGTATGGAAGTTCCATGCTGCGGAGGAATTGAAAATGCCGTGAAGCAGGCGATGCAGACAAGCGGAAAGTTTATCCCATGGAGGGTGGTTGTAATTTCCACAGACGGAAAGATTTTAGATACATAAAGATAATACCGCTTCGCCGATATATCGGAAAAAATTTTAAGAGCCATCAAAAACGCACCCAAACGATGTGTTTTTGATGGCTCATAATTTTAATCATATCTTGCTCTGCTGCGGACTTCCTTATGATTAGCCTTGTCGGCATACATAAGATTGTCGGACATCTTTATCATCTCGTCAATAGTAGTTCCCCGGGGATTGTAGCATACGATGCCTATACTTGTCTCCACCTTGTAGGGTCTGCCGCTTACGCTGTTATACCGTTCTATGTACTCATCTACACGAGCTTTGAATTCATCTGCATAGGTATCTCCGTTCTGAACCAGACCGGCTACCACAAATTCATCGCCTCCGAAACGGGAGCATATCTCTCCTTCAACAGCGGCATATTCGAGAGCCATTGCAACTACCTTTATAGCATTGTCGCCTTCGGAATGACCAAAATTGTCATTTATGTATTTCAGACCGTCCAGATCGGCGGAAACTATTGCCATTACCGCTTCCGGATTATTCATGGCATTTTCAAAACGGGGAGCAACAAGCTGATAGAAGCCTCGTCTGTTATAAAGCTCTGTAAGAGTATCGTGGGTGTAAAGACGTTCCATGGCTGTATACATTCTTACATTTCCAAACCCTGTACCGAAAGCCTCGGTTATCTGAGGGATACGCTCGTAGGCGCTCAGATCCAAAGAATAATTTATACACAAATATCCGAGGGGAACATCAAGATAGTGGATGCAGGAAAATACAAGAGGTGAATTCATATCAATGTACTTTTCATACTCGGGAGCGATGTCCTTTCTTTCAAACCTGACCACCCGCTGGCTTGGCTCTACCCAGTTTCCTCTGTATACCATAAGCATTTCGTCCGTAAAGGGTTTATCGCTGCTGTTTCCTACAACGCCGCTTTTGGGATTCAGTGCATCGGTATTCAGACAGCAGTATACATTGTAAAATACCTGATTTCCATGCATACTGTCAATGATAAGCTGCGGATTTCTTTTACTGCTTATCGTTGCAAGCAGTCCGGTCATAGACAGGCTGCAGGTCTGATACCAATTGAGACGCGTCTGCATATCTGATAATATAGTCGTGGCGTCGATCGCCTTGCGTGCAACGCATCCGCAGGACTGGGAAATAACCATCTCGAAGCTTACTATAGACTCCTTGCGGACTTCATTTCCCTTAATATAATTATCAATAGTATCAACGATAAGTCTGGACATTTCACTTTTACTGCTGCGGCAGGTAGTAAGCCTCGGAGTGTGGTATCTTTCCTCGTCAATACCGTCAAATCCGGAGATCAGCACATCGTCAGGCACGCTGTATCCTTTTTCGTAAAGACATTTGCAGGCGGTCATCGCCATAGTGTCATTGCTGCATATGATCGCTTCCGGCAGCTCCTTGCCATCGGCGAGAAACTTCTCCATGACCTCTTTTGTAGGACCTTCCCAGAAATTTCCGTATCCTACGCGTTCAGGATCGTATGGTATTCCCTGTTCTTCAAGCACTTTTTTATATACGTTAAGACGTTCCTCGGAAAAATCGTTGCCCTCAATACCTGCGATAAAGTTCACCTTAGTAAGCTTATGGTCAACGATAATATGTCGGACTATCTTCTCGAAGCAGTCCTTATAGTCGTATTTAACATTGATACAGCCTTCAACATATCTTTCGACGGCGATGACAGGCTTGTTGTTTTTTCTTGATTTTTCAGCAATAATATCAGCTATCTTATTATCTTTAAGTATCTCACTGAAAATGACTACTCCGTCAATTTTATCGAAATCCATCAGGTCAAAGATAAATCTTTCGCCAGCATCATTGCGGTCTCCCAATGCAAGGTCGGTATTGGGCTGATAAACAAACAGACTGAATCCTTTTTCAACAGCACATTTATTCAGTTCACAGAGATATTCAAATGAATGTATATTAAAAGCCTTTGGTATACAAACTGCAATGATTTTTCTGCCGTTGAACATTGTTTGACCCCCCTATCCGGTACAGCGCCGGAACATTTATTTATTGATTTGGAATTGGTATTGCTTATTAAAAATCAGCATAATATACAATTATATTTTATCATAAAATGATTCTATTGTCAAATTTTTATATTTTCATTATTACACTAAAAAAACTATAATAATTTCACACGGTGACTGGTGTGGATAAATAATGTTACCCTAAATTTCAAAATTTACATTGAAAAAAAATTACATATATGATATAATAAAAATAATACTATGCTTATGCTGGTGTAAAACGGTACAGAGGAAATAAAATCGTTACAGATGATGTGTAATTCAAAGGGGGAAATATAATGCCTGATATTATTGCTATAGGTGAAATGCTGGTTGACTTTACCGCTGTGGAAAATGAAAACGGAGAAATATTTTATAAGCAGAATCCCGGAGGAGCTCCCGCAAATGTGGCTGTTATGGCTGCCAAGCTTGGAGCGTCAAGCGGTTTTATAGGTAAGCTGGGAAGGGATATGTTCGGTCTTTATCTGAAAGAGACCCTTGAAAAAGAGGGCGTGAATACAAAGGGAGTTATCCTTGACAGTGATTATTCTACGACTCTTGCGTTTGTACGTAAAAATAATGAGGAGCGGGATTTCGTTTTCTATCGTGCCAGCAGTGCCGATCTGAATCTTAATTTCAGCGAGGTAAAAAAGGATCTTATCGACAACTGCAAGCTGCTTCATTTCGGATCTCTGCTTCTTACCGCCGAACCTTCCAAATCTGCTGTCATAAACTCTGTTGAGTACGCCAAGCAGCAGGGAAAGATCATTACCTATGACCCGAACTGGCGTGAACAGCTCTGGGATTCAAAGGAGGACGCCGTAAAAGCTATGCGCAGCGTTCTGCGGTATGTTGACATCATAAAGGTGTCCGAGCTGGAGCTCCAGATCGTTACCGAGTGTACCAATCTGCTTCCTGCCATTGCAGAGCTGTTGAAATCGGGGATAAAGGTCATCTGTGTAACTCAGGGTGCTAAGGACTGCGTTATCGCCACAAAGCGAGGAATAGAACGCTTCCCTACATTCAAGGCGGAAACAGTGGACACTCTGGGCGCGGGGGACAGCTTCTTCGGAGCGTTCCTGTCAAGACTGGTACTGACGGGAAAAACTCCGGACGAGCTTGAGATGTCCGATCTGCGGGAATTTGCCATATATGCAAACGCCTGCGGCGCATTAAGCTCGGAAAAGGTAGGAGCGATCCCTGCAATGCCGACCCATGAGGAGATCATGGCTCTCATTGCCCGTGAAAAAAAGCCGGAGGACGGAGAGAAAAATTTCAAGCAGATGTAATACTATTCCCAAGTCAAATAATTGACAAAGTCAATTATTTGACTTGCCGCCTTAACAGGTGGCTGCGCCGCCCGCCGTATACAATGTATAC
>JAFLUJ010000090.1 GCA_022511485.1 Oscillospiraceae bacterium
CAATCAGCGGGTCGATCGGATATTGCTGAAAAATCCTTTTCCTGCTGAATTGCCTGAGTTAAAAAATTGTGTTGTTTTCGGTACAGAAGTTTCAAAAGAAACAGGTCTTGCTGCAAGTGACCATTATGGTGTAGTGGCAGAGATAGAATTTTGATTGGGGTCATAAAAATGGAAAGCAAAAAAGAACTATTGGATAATATCGATAAGATACATACTACTGAAATGGGTGTCGACAGAATTAAGAAAAATCTTAAATTAGACACTAACGATGTTGTTGAATATTGTAAAAATAAAATCTTAAATGAAAAATGTAATATTTATAAGCAGGGCAAGAACTGGTATTGTGAGATAGATAATATAAAAATAACTGTCAATTCACACAGTTACACGATCATAACGGCGCATTTAATATAAATGACAGGAGGGTCTGAATGAAAATTGAACACATTGCCATGTATGTAAATGATCTGGAGGCGGCGAGGGACTTTTTTGTAAAATATTTTAATGCTAAATCAAACAATGGATACCACAATGCAAAAACAGGTTTCCGATCTTATTTTTTATCCTTTGATGATGGTGCGAGACTGGAAATAATGAATAAGCCTCAGATGACTGATAATGCAAAGGAAATTAGTAGTACAGGATATATTCACATTGCTTTTAGTCTGGGGAGTGCTGAAAAGGTCGATCAATTGACTGAAAGGTTAAGGTCGGACGGATTTGAAGTTATAAGCGGTCCGAGAACTACCGGTGACGGCTATTATGAAAGCTGCATAATTGGCATAGATGGAAATCAGATCGAATTGACGGTATGATTTATTTAATTTATGGGAGGTAATAACAATGGATAAAACATGGGAGAAGCTCTACCTTGCAGCAAAAGAAGTGCAGAACGAAAGAAAAATATCAGATTATGTAGAGGCTGGCGGAGTAGCTGCAGCAATACTTACCTCATCAGGAAAAATATACGTTGGCGTTTGTATTGATACCTGTTCAACACTTGGCATATGCGCTGAGCGAAATGCTATTTTCAATATGATAACAAATGGTGAAAGTGAAATAGTCAGGGTACTTGCGATTATGCCAAACGGCAAAACGGGTGCTCCCTGCGGTGCGTGCCGGGAACTTATGGTCCAGCTGATGCCTGAAAAGTATAAGGATATTGAGATCATGCTTGACTATGAGAATGAGAAAATCGTAAAATTAGGACAGCTTACACCGGAGTGGTGGATATAGTTCAATGAGGTACGATAAAAATTGGTCGAAAGGAGACCCGCTATGAAAAAAATAATTTCGGTTCTGCTTATAGTATTAATTACGATATCAATGGCATCCTGCGGCGGAAATATAGATAATGTAAATATCTTGAAATATCCGTCAGAAGTATATTCCGATGAGGATATTAGTGCGGCAATTGAAACTGTTCTTAGCTTTTTTAAGGAACGCTTTGAGGATTGCACGTTGACCGAAATTTCATATGCCGGTGATGAATCAATAGAGGAATATAAAAGTCATGCAGAGCGGGATAATACAGATGAAGTGATTGTTTTTATTTCTTCATTTAACACAGGTTCTTCCGGTGGTGCAAGCTTTGCTCCAAACCATACATATAATCATTGGAAGTGGATACTTATAAGAGATACTGTCGGCAAATGGAGAATTTCTGACTATGGATTACCGTAATGTAATGGGAAAGTGTCCAAATGCGAAAATTATTTCATTGATTACGGAAGATTCATGTAATTTAATTTGGAGGGAATCATGCAGCACACTGGTACAAAGTCATTTGAAACGGAGCGTCTTATCTGCCGTCCGTTTATAGCGGAGGACTATGAGGATATGTTTAGAAACTGGGCGGCTGATCCGAAAATTCAGATAGAATACGGCGAGCCGGTTTATAGCACCGTCCAGGAAGTGAAAAAACTCCTTGCAAGATACATTGACGGATATAAAAATCCTGATTTTTACCGTTGGGCTATCGTGGAGCGATCAAGCGGTGAGAATATCGGTCAGATAGCGTTTTGCAAAGTGTATTCAGACTGTCGGACGGCGGAGATAGAATACTGTATCGGACAGTCATTTTGGGGAAAGGGATATGCGGGAGAGGCTTTGTCCGGACTTATTGATTTTACCTTTAAAAATACGGATTTCATTAAGCTTGAAGCATATCACAGGATCGAAAATATAAAGTCGGGGAGGGTGCTGGAAAAGTCTCCCATGCACGTCACTGACACGGTGGAACGGTTCGTCAGGGAAAATGTCTTGCCGGAGGGTGAAGTGTGCTATTGTATCAATAAGTGAATATCCCTGGAATCAATGGAGCATATGATAGAAGGTTACACTGAGAAAAATTAAACGCCCGGAATATCATGAATCTCCGGGCGTTTAACTATTTATGGAATCACTTATCATTTTACTCGTATAAAAAGCGGCATTTTGGCATCGGGAGGGGATTGGGAGACCGAATTTATCTCAGCGGCTGAGCATTTCGGGTCTTCTATCCTTTTACGTTCCGCAAGAGAGCGTTTCAAAGCTGTTCCTTCCAGAAAACGGACATAGTCGTCATGCTTTTTCAGAAGAAGCTTCAGCTTGCGGCGGCGTTCGGCACGAAGCTCGTATATCTGCTGCTGTTCCCGCTGTATTTCCTGTCTCCTTCTTCTCAGCTGCTCCTGATGGTTCTTATATCCCTTCTCAGAGAGTATATCATCAACGGTCTTTTCAAAGGTGTCCGTTTTTTTCTCTGTTGATGTTTCGGCAGCGGCGCTGTCCGAAGCGGTTTTTATATTGTAAACGGCAGCAGAAGTGTATTTCCGGCTGGTTGTTAATGATCCTGTTTCCATAAAGAATCCCCCTGTCATATATTGTCGTATGGAAAAATCCCCCATCACATAAGGCGGATGACAGAACACAGATATTGTTTTATCATGCCTTACGAGGGGGATTTTAAGTATCAGCTGATTTTCCTGCAAAAAGAATTATTCAGCAGCAGGAGCGGATACGGGACATGCGTCTGCGCAAGCGCCGCAGTCAATGCAGGTTCCAGCGTCGATAACGTACTTGCCGTCACCCTCGGAAATTGCGTTTACAGGACATCCGTCTGCGCAAGCACCGCAGCTGATGCACTCATCGGAAATTTTGTATGCCATTGAACAGCACCTCCAAAAAATATTCAGGAAATAATCCCTATATCTATTTTACCATATTTTTTGAAAAAAGCAAGATGTATTTAAGAAATTTTATAAATTCTGATATTTTTTTGTGAAACCCTTGAAATTCTGGCAGAAATATAGTATAATGTCAATGTAAGGCATATCATTCTGTGGAGAGCTTGAGGCGGAGGGCTTGAAAATGTCGTTATTTCTTTGCTTTTTGACAGACCGTATATACTTTAACAGCCGTTCGTTAAGCGCTGCTTTTCCTGCGGCGGGTTTTTCATATCAGAAAATAAGTGTATCCATATAAAGCTGTGATGTATTTTCACAGCTTTTTTTAGTTAAAAAAATTCATGTCGGAGGTATTTTATGTCAAAAAAGGTTGCTGTTATCATGGGAAGCGACAGTGATTTTCCAATTGTAAAGGACGCTGTTACTGAGCTAAAAAGCTATGGCGTACCCTATGAGGTACACGTTATGTCCGCTCACCGTACTCCGGAGCTGGCTGCGGAGTTTGCTGCAAATGCCGCTGATAATGGCTTCGGTATCATTATCTGCGCTGCGGGAATGGCTGCTCATCTTGCAGGAGTAATTGCGGGACACACTATCCTTCCGGTAATTGGTATTCCCATCAAGTCCAGCTTTGACGGTCTTGACGCTCTCCTTGCAACTGTTCAGATGCCTTCCGGAATTCCCGTTGCCACAGTTGCGGTAAACGGAGCTAAGAATGCTGCTATACTGGCTGTTCAGATGCTTGCCATCAATGACGAGGGTCTTGCTGCAAAGCTTTCTGAGGCAAAGCAGAAAATGATAGAGGGCGTTAAAGAAAAGGACAGGAAAATGCAGGAAGCTGTAGCTGCACTGTAGTCCCTATGATTTAATGGAGGACTGGCTCAGGCTAAACCGGCAGTTGAGTTTGTGCTTATTCTCGTTTTAAAGGTTATTGCGTACATTCTGTATAAATGTTAAAATCAAGCTGAAAGGATGGTGCGCTATGAACGCTGTTGGAAAAAACATACTTAAAATGAGAAAAGAGCTTGGCTACACGCAGGAAGAGCTTGCAAGACTGATAAATGTCTCCTTTCAGGCTGTTTCAAAGTGGGAGAATGGAGTGTCCCTTCCGGATGTTGCTACACTCCCGCTTATTGCAAAGGTTCTGGGGTGCAGTATTGATTCCCTGCTTGGCTATGCGGCAGAGCAGAAGCGTATCAACGATTATGAGAAAAGATACGATTCAGATGAGTACTACTGGGGAGTAAAGCCCTCAAATATGTGCTATGAGATCATGAAGCTGCTTCCCCCCACAAAGCCGTTAAGAGTTCTTGACATAGGCTGCGGAGAGGGAAAGGATGCTGTGTTCTTTGCAAAAAACGGGTATCGGGTCTCAGCCTTTGACATTGCTCAGAAGGGGATCGAGAAGGCAAAAAGGCTTGCTGAAATGCATCGGGTGGATGTAAACTTTTTCAAGGCGGATATTCTGGATTTCCGTCTGGAAAATGAATTTGACGTACTTTTCTGTTCGGGAGTTCTTCACTTTGTTCCTGATGATGTCCGGGACGAGATATTTGAAAATTACAGGGAGCACACTGCTTCTGGAGGTATTCATGCTATGAATGTTTTTGTGAAGAAGCCATTTATCCCTGACGCTCCGGATAAAGATCTGAACAGGCACATGAACAGATGCAGGTGGGTCTCCGGTGAGCTTTTCGGATATTATACTGACTGGCGGCTTCACAGCTGTAATGAGGTCATCTTCGACTGCATGAGCGGTGGAGTTCCTCATAAGCACTGCATGGATATTATGATAGCTGAAAAGGTGCAGGCTTTCAGTCTTTAGGAGGGCATTATGGCAGGTTTCCGCACAGAGGACGAAATGATGGACGTAATACTGGGGACGGCTCGGGAGGATGATCGGATACTGGCTGTTATGCTGTCCGGTTCAAGGGCTGACCCTGACGCTCCAAAAGATATATACATGGATTATGACATAGTGTATCTTGTAAAGGACGTAAAGCCTTTCTGGAACAATACCGGATGGCTTGAAGATAAATTCGGACGCATTGCGGTAATGCAAACTCCGGAAACGATGAGTCTGATACCGCCGGACAACGATGGAAAGTTTGTATTTCTGACCATCTTCGAGGACTGCAATCGAATTGACCTGACCATATCCGATAATGCGGACAATATTATTGCCGATGTTGCAGACGGCGAGCCTGCGGTGGTACTGCTTGACAAGGGAGGCTATCTTTCCGCTGTAAGACCAAAGGATGGTTACTGGAATGTATCTCCACCCGATGAAAAGAGGTTCGGTGACTGCTGCAATGAGTTCTGGTGGTGTCTCAACAATGTGGCAAAGGGTATCATAAGGGACGAGCTTCCTTATGCAATGGATATGTTTGGCAGGGTCGTCAGGGATATGCTGAACATGATGACAAGCTGGTACATAGGAATGATAACGGATTTCAGTGTATCGGCAGGCAAAAGGGGAAAGTATTTTAAAAGACATCTTCCGGAAAAATATTATAAGATGTATGAGGCGACTTATCCGGACAGTAATTATGAAAACTTCTGGGATTCTGTTTTTGCTGCCTGTGAGCTTTTCAGGACAATGGCAGTGGAGATAGCGGGGAAGTTCGGATATGTTTATAATAAGTCAGAGGATGATAATATGATGAAATATATGAACTGGATCAGGAGCACAAAAAATGAAAAAGTATAATACAATATTTTTTGACCTTGACGGAACGCTTACAGATTCCTCTCCGGGAATACTGAACAGCGTAAAATATGCGCTGACGGAAATGTGCAGGGAGATCCCTGACGAAAAGGTTCTGGGTGAATTTCTTGGACCACCTCTTACAGATTCTTTCAGACAATTCTGCGGCATGACTGACGAGGAAGCACAGGAAGCGGCAACGCTGTACAGACAGGTATACAAGGACAAGTGCATAACTGAAAATTCCCTTTATGACGGAATAGTTCAGACCTTGGAACGTCTTAAAAAAGCAGGGAAAAACCTTGCGGTGGCAACTACAAAGCCGATATTTCTGGCGGATAAGATCGTGACCCATTATGGAATAAGGGACTTTTTTACCGACGTATGCGGAGCATCTCCTGACGGATCAGGCGGCGACAAAGCGGCAGTCATAAAAATGGCGCTGGAGGTATGCGGCGAAACTGATCTGAGTAAGGCTCTGATGATAGGGGACAGGTTTTACGACATCGAGGGAGCAAAAACGGTGGGTATTGACTCCGTTGGTGTTCTTTACGGATATGGAAGCCGTACCGAGCTTGAAAAGGCAGGAGCGACCTATATTGTGTCAAATGCTGCCGAAATAGCAAATCTCATTCTTGGACAGTAGATCGTTCAAATTATGTGCATAAGTACATTTGAAATAAATTTATTGATTATTAGGAGGAAACTATCATGGAAAACATTGTTAAGGGCGAGCAGCTTTACGAGGGAAAGGCTAAAAAGGTTTATGCCACAAACAATCCCGACTATGTTATTGTTGACTACAAGGATGACGCAACTGCTTTCAACGGCGAAAAGAAAGGCACTATCCGCGGAAAGGGCGTTGTAAACAACAAGATGACCAACTATATGTTCGGTCTGCTTGAAAAGGAGGGCGTTCCCACTCATCTGGTGGAGGAGCTCAGCGACAGGGAAACTGTTGTTAAAAAGGTTGAGATCGTTCCCCTTGAAGTCATTGTAAGAAACGTGGCGGCAGGCTCTTTCTCCAAGAAGCTTGGAATTGAGGAGGGTACTCCTCTCAAGCGTCCTACACTGGAATTCAGCTACAAGAACGACGATCTCGGCGATCCGTTCATAAACGACTACTATGCTCTGGGTCTGGGTCTTGCTACTCAGGAGGAGATCGACACTATTTCCAAGTACGCTTTCATGGTAAACGACTTCATGCTCAAATTCTTCAAGGAGCACAACATTGAC
>JAFLUJ010000091.1 GCA_022511485.1 Oscillospiraceae bacterium
TGAGGATATGAAATTTTATGACAAGGACATCAGGTTTAAGGACGATAATATTCTGACAGAAAAATATTCCTTTGCAAAAATGCAGCTTCAAAACGAGGATTTTTCAAGGCTGACGATTACCAATGGCAGCGGAAATTTCGTTGTTCTCTCTGAAAAAAATCTCGACAGGGAACAGGCAGAAAAAAGTATCAGGCAGCATTTAAAGGTTGATGATACGGAAACTGTCAAGGCGATCATTTCAAAAGCAGAAAGGCTTGGTTTTGTGGAACACCCGAAACAAGTACAGTTTAAGGAATACCTTATTGAGCGTGAAACACAATCAGCGTTTACCGTTCGTGGAGGCACAACTGTTGTTCGGTTGGATTTATCCGATAGGGATACCGCAAAAAAGCAGCTTATGGACAGCTTCGGAATGAGTTCAGCAAAGGCAGACAGGATAATCGGCAAAGCTCTGAAACAGAGTGTAGCAAACAATCTGCTGAAAATGGCAAGGACGCATATTGCTTCGACTGCCGACACTATCAAGCACAAAAAGTTGGATAGGGGGTCGAGGAAATAAGTAGAGTACCGAAAAAAGCCGATTTTATGACAATAAGCATTTATGCGGTGCTTGCAGTATTCGTCATATACTTTTCGGCAGCGTTAGGAGCGTGTTTTGACCTTTCATTGGACGAGAATGGCAAGGCAGATTTTGACAAGCTTGCAAACAGCTTAGAAACTACACTTGCTGATACCAACCTTGTTTTTGAACAAGTGAAAGCAGGAGAAAAGGCATTACAGTTCCCTATATTTACAGCTTTCGGAATAGGTCTTTATGTACTGCTAAAGATCACAAGCAAGAAAAAATTTCACAGAAAGGGTGAGGAACATGGTTCGGCAAGGTGGGCGAACAATAAGGAGATAAAATCCTTACTTGATAATCCGCCCAAACAGAAAAAGAAAAAGGGTGAGGCAAAGGACAAGCCTAAGAAAAAGAAGTCCGGCAAAAAGGACAAGGAGTATGAGATAGACAACAACATTGTCCTTACAAATGATGTACTTATGTCCTTGAATACCCGTCAGACCCGCAAAAACCTGAATGTAATGGTCATAGGCGGCTCTGGATCGGGTAAGTCCAGATTTTATGTGAAGCCTAACCTTTTGCAAGCAAATACAAGCTATGTATGCACAGACCCAAAAGGAGAATTGCTGCGGTCAACAGGAAAAATGCTGAAGCACTACGGCTACACAATAAAAGTATTCAACCTGATCGACATGGCTCACTCCAATAACTATAACCCATTCCAGTACATCTATGATGTGGATGGAAATTATAGCGCAACCGCCGTTATAAAAATGGTGAATGTACTGATGAAGAACACCCCAAAAGAGGGCGGCGGTGGCGGCGATCAGTTTTGGGACGATAGCACAAAGGCTTTGCTTGCGGCATTGTGTTTCTATCTCGTTGAGTGCGAGAGTAAGGAAATGCAGAACTTTTCCGAGGTTATGAAGCTGCTGAAAAAGGCGGAGGTAAAAGAGGGAGAGGACAATTTCCAGTCTGACCTTGACCTTATCTTTGACGCACTTGAAAACTCGGATACCTACAAAAAAGACGGAATTGAAGTGACAGATAAAATGAAAGAACTGAAATTGATTGACCTTGCAAAAAGAGCCAAGCCCGCAAGTCAGTATATGTGTCTGAAATACTATAAGGACTTCAAAAAGGCTGCTGGCGATACAGCAAAATCAATCCTTATTTCAACAGCGGTAAGACTTCAAGCGTTTAACATTCCCGAAGTTATGGATTTAACTTGCTGCGATACGCTTCATCTGGAGGAATTAGGCGATAACAAGCAAGTGCTGTACATAATCATACCGTCCTCGGACGATACATTTAACTTTTTGGCGGCTATGATGTACACACAGCTTTTTGACGTTCTCTATGACAGGGCGAACTTCAAATATGGGGGAAGATTACCTACCCATGTTCGCTGTCTGCTTGATGAGTTTGCCAATATCGGTACTATTCCCCGATTTGAGGAATTGCTCGCAACAATGCGATCTATGGAAATAAGCGCAAATGTCATAATTCAAAACCTTAGTCAGCTTAAAAAGATGTATAAAGACTCGTGGGAAAACGTACTCGGTAACTGCGATAGTCTGCTGTTTCTGGGAGGACAAGAGCCAACAACACTTGAACATATCTCAAAAACGCTTGGCAAGGAAACCATTGACACAAGGAGCAATAACCGCACAAAAGGCAGAAATGGCTCAACGTCTGAGAATGACGGTATTCTTGGACGAGAGCTTATGACGGTGGACGAGCTTAAAATTCTGAAAGATAATGAATGTATTTTGTTCGTCCGTGGCAGTTACCCATTTTTCTGTGATAAGTACAAGATTGAACGACACCCGAACTACAAGCTATTAGAGGACTTCGATCCTAACAATGCTTATCTTATCAAGGATATTGAAACCGTGCGTTTCCAGTCTGAATTTGAGCAGGAAAATGAGGACTTACATTCTGAGCCTGTGGATGACCCTGAAAACGTGCAGGAACAGGCTGCACCTGAAACTTCCGGCGAAGATGTTCCCGAAAATAAAAATGATGATATTGAGCAGTCAATCGCTATGGAAGAAATAACAGACGGTGATCCCATACGCAGAAAAGAAGAACATCTGCCCAAAATTCCGAAACGTCCGACAGACGGTGGGAGTGAGCCTGCGGTCATTGATGATGATAATACCATTGTCACAACAGAGCCGCACTTAAAACCGCCATTTACGGAGGTTATGGACGAGAGTTATCTCGACGTATTCGATGAAATTTAAATTTATGGAGGATTTTTAAAATGAGAAGATTTATTACATTTATCAAGAATAAGGCAATTTCCGCTTATACAGCAGTTAAGATCGCAGTTATTGCGGCGTTTACAGCAGTTAAAACTGCTATCGGCAGAGCAGTCACAGCGATCCGTGAGGACTTCACCCCGAACAGACAGCTTTCCGTGGAGCAGCGTGAGAGAAAAACTATGCGCTCGGTAAGAAAAATCACAGCAGGACTTATGGCGGCTTCAATGGCAGCTTCCCTTATGGGTATCACTTGCTTTGCTGCTGAAGGCGGCGGTGAGGGCGTTGAAACTTTCAACACCGTTGTTGAGTTTATCGTTGATTGGGTAGCTCGTATCGGTCTGGTTGTCGGCTTTATCGGTGCTGTACAGTTCGCCCTGGGCTTTAAAGACGATTCGGCTGACGGTAAAACTCGCGGACTTATGTGCCTTGCTTCCGGATTTATCGTGTTCGCTGTTGCAAAGGCATATGATATGTTCCAGATCTGAGTAATAACAACAAAAATATTTTCGGGAAGTGCCGTAAAAAGCATTTCCCGAAAAAGCGAGGTGATGAAATTTGGCAGGATTAGTAGAATGGGAAACCGTGGAAGGCTGGCTTTCAGATAAAATTGCAGAAGTGAATTATGCGTTTGACAACGGTATCCAGGCTCTTTCAATATCACCCTTTGACAGCAGTATAACCGTCATAGATACGGCAGCAACAGCGGTTGAGGGGGTAGCTCTTGTACTTGTATCAATGTTCTTTGTAATACAGCTTTGCAACGACGCTATGCTTATGAAAATACAAAGTTATGAGCAGGTTTTCAAGCTGTTTTTCAAGTTCATAATGGCAAAAGTCATTGTACAAAATGCAAGGGGTTTAATGGGGATAATCTTCAACGGCTTTACGTCCTTGTCAAGCAGCTTGGGAGAAATGAATTATGGATTTCTTTCGGGATTTGATACAGACGCTATATTAGCACAACCGGAGGAAGCGGGATTTCTCAACATCAACTACCTTATAGAATATCTTCAGGTCACGCCCACATTCTTAATTCTGATGGGTGCGTGTTGGGTGATAAACCTTATCCTTATAGGCAGGCTGTTTGAGATAATCGTATATACCGTAATTGCTCCTATACCTCTTGCCACATTTGCAGGAGAGGGCTGGCACGACAGCGCAAAGGCTTTCGTCAAAAGCTATGCGGCAGTTTGCTTGCAGGGACTTGTAGTAATTGTGATGTTCTATGCGTTTTCGCAGATAGCCGATCTGTTAGGCGGTACGTCACAAATAGGAATAACGGTAACGGCTCTTTCATTGGCTCTCGGTGTTTCAAAGAGCGGTCAATGGGCAAGACAGGCTGTTGGCGCATAAAGGACGGTGAATGACAATGGAGCTTTTAATTATTATGCTTATGGCTGCGGCGGTCATATCGCTTGGCTACATAGCATACACGTTTTCAAAAATTTCAGGGGAGGGTACTGATGAAAAAAATTAAGGAGTATTTCAAGAATACCGATAAATCGCAGATATATGAGGACTTCTATGCTGCTACGTTCATTACGGCAGGGATCGCTTCAATGATATATATTGCAGTCAGAATAGCGAGGTATAAAGCATGATCGAGATCAGAGTACCGAAAGAGATAAAAAACTACCGTGAAAAGTTCTTTTTCGGACTTACCATAAGGCAGTGTATTTGCGTTGCTGTTGCGCTTCTGCTCTGTGTTCCGCTGTACATTTTCGGAGGGAAATATCTTCCGCAGGAGGTCATATCCTGGCTTGTCATAATCATAGCCGCTCCCCTTATGCTTGTGGGATTTTTCAGATATAACGATATGACCTTTGAAAAATTTGCGGTTGAATGGGCGTATCATCAGTTTGCGCCGCAGAAAAGAGTCTATTCCTATGAGCCGATATTTATGTCCCTGCGGAATGAATATCTCTTAGAGGAATTGACAGCGGAGATCGAGAGCCGTGGAAAGCAGAGCTTTTTACAAAAACTTTTAAATCGGAGGAAAGAAATTTGACAAAGGAAAATTTAAAAAATGCTGATATTTACTGGTTTGACGCTGATGATAACACCCTTGTCATTGATGAAAACGGGGCTGTTTATCTCGTTACCAACACAGGCGATATAAGCTATATTACAGATGACATCAGCAAAATCTATGATGATGAAACTGATGATTTCATCATTGACGGAATGAATATTGACAAATATATAAAGTCTGTCAAGAAAGCTGCGGAAACAACGACTGCTGCCGAAAAGGTCACAGAAGCTACTACAACATCAGCAACAACTACTATTCAGACCACGACAACAACAAGTACCGAAGCTGTCACAGAAATACCGGCAAAGGTGATCTATCAGACAATATACAATTCGCCGGAAACAGAGGTCATTGTGCAGGAGGAAACAACATCAGATATGGAGGAAAAGGAAATTGAGTTCACGAGTTCAGAGCAGACAGAAGCGGATTTGGAGCAGCAGACGGAAACAGTTATCACTGTCACAGAAGCTCCCGTCAAATACACATATACGGAGGGAAATGTATCTGCAATTTCACCGGAAACAGGGAGGGAAAATACTGTAAGTGTTTCGGAGATTTCGTCAATCAGTGATGTTACTGAAACTACGGCTGTTACTGAGGTAATATCAGAAGATACAGACAATACTGCTTCAAATAATGTTCAGGCTTTTTTTCTGCTTGCAGGAGTGTTCGGAGCGTTGATTGCAGCGGCAGCGGTCTTTATGGTACAGTCCAAAAAGAAAATACTTTCTGAAGCTGATGATTTATCAGGATTGTCTGCCCGTGAACGTGACGAGATACGTCTTAACAAGCTGAAACGCAAGAAGCCGAAGAAACAGCAGCGTGTCAGAAAAAAGCGTATCACTCCTAAAACAATGCAGAAAACGCTGCCATACAAGCGTGTATGTGACGATTACATTTTCAAGGTCGAAGATAACAGATACAGCAAGACATATCGTTTTGAGGACGTAAACTACTCTATCGCCAAGCAGGAGGAACAGGAGGGAATTTTCCTCGGTTACTGTTCGGTGCTGAACAGCTTTGATACCTCGGCAGATATTCAGATAACTATACATAACAATCGTGTAAACAAAAAGGACTTCAATGATATGGTGCTGCTGAAGCATAAGGGAGATAGCTTTGACCGCTATGTTGATGTGTACAACGATATGCTTGTGGAGAAAATGGAGCAGGGACAAAACGGTATCATCAGAAACAAATATCTTACGGTCACAGTTCAGGCTTCATATCTTGAAGCGGCAAAGTCCAAATTCACAACGATTGATCTGGAACTTACCAATGCTTTCAAGAAGATCGGCTCTGCTATCACTCCTATGACATCAAATGAGCGTGTAGAGCTTTTAAAGGACATTTTCCGTAATGTTGATGAAAAGTTCTCCCCTCTTAGCCAGAGCGATTTCAACCGTCAGGCAGAAAGAGCGTATTGCAGTCCCGACTATTTCGAGTTCAAAAAGGATTATTTCATGTGGAATGACAAGTACGCAAGGACAATGTTTATCAAGGATTTGCCTGCAAGTCTGAAAGATTGTTTGCTTACAGATATAGCGAATACAAATCTTGACATTATGACAACAGTAAACATTGCTCCTGTTGACCCTGCAAAGGCGTTAAAAATCGTAAATCATCAGCTCACGTCAATGAGGGCAAACAAATTGCAGGCAGAGAAAAAGGCTATCCATTCGGGATATACCTCTGACGTTATCAATGAGGAATTAAAATATTCTCTTGTTGAAGCGGAGGAACTACTTGACGATCTGCGTTCTAAAAATCAGAAAATGTTTCTTGCAAATATCGTCATAATGGTGACAGCAAACGATTATGACGAGCTTGAAAACAACACAGAAGCTATTGAAGCTGTTGTAAGAAAGCATATCTGCTCAGTATCAACGCTGAAATTTCAGCAGGAAAAGGGCTTGCAGTCCGTTCTCCCTTTGGGAAACTGCACCCTTGAGATCAGACGTACACTTACAACAGAGAGCACGGCGGTTTTCCTGCCCTTTTCATCAAGGGAAATTTCGCAGGAACACGGTATGTATTACGGCTTAAATGCGCTGTCAAATAACCTTATTATATTTAACCGCCTTATGCTGAAAAATCCCAACGGCTTTATTCTCGGAAGCCCAGGAAGCGGTAAATCGTTCAGCGCAAAGCGTGAAATGCTGAATGTGTTCCTCGCAACGGACGATGACATTATTATCATAGACCCCGAACGCGAGTACGGCAGCCTTG
>JAFLUJ010000092.1 GCA_022511485.1 Oscillospiraceae bacterium
TGCAATTTTGCGCACAGCGCAAAATTGAAAAACTTCTCCGCTAAATTATGATTTAGTATCACCACTTGACAAATAAGAGAAAAAAGTATATACTATATACTAAGAGTATATTTATTACTGAAAGGACTGTTTTTATGAAATGCCCTTTTTGCGGATTTGCAGATACAAAGGTAGTGGATTCCCGTCCGGCTGACGGAAAAAAACGCCGCAGACGTGAATGTACTAACTGCGGAAAAAGGTTTACTACATACGAATCGGTGGAAATGCCTGTGCTTCTGGTTCTGAAACGGGATAACTCCATCGAGATCTTTGACAGGAACAAGCTTATCAAGGGACTTTCAACAGCAGTAAAGAAGCGTCCTGTTTCTGTTGAGAATATTGATAAGATAGTGGACAGCGTGGAGAGCTATTATGCAAACAGTATGCAGAATCAGATAACCTCCGCTGAAATAGGAGATATTGTTCTCCAGCATCTTAAGGAGATAGATCAGGTGGCATATGTGAGGTTTGCATCTGTATATAAGGATTTCAACGACGTGGAGAGCTTTGTAAGCATCATCTCCGAGCTGAAAGCGGATAATTGAAGAGTATGCATTTTTAATTTTGTACCGCCGGCGAAGTTCAACCAATAGTTGAGCTTCTTTCAACCGGCGGCTTCTTGTTTGAAATCCGGAAATATGGTAATATCATAATATGCGGCGGATTTGACCCAAGGAAAGGAGTAAATATGGCTCTCTTTAAGAAAAAGAAAACAGAGGAAAATACAGACGAGTTCCATAAGGAATACGGCATGATAAGCAACTGCCGTTTTGTGCTTGGCAAGATAGCAAAGTACCGGAAGGCCCTGATCTTCTATCTGATAGCGGCGGCAGTGGCGGGAGCGCTGCTGTCCTATGCATGGAGCTTTATCGGAAAGCTTGTCATCGACATGATACAAAAGCAGTCCGAGGATGGCAACATAAGATACCTTGTTTATCTCACTCTTGGAATGACCTTTGCAGAGCTGCTTCTCATGTGGCTGAATACGATCTCAAATATGAAGCTGGGCGTGGGATTCACATACGTGCGGCTCATGATAATCAGGGAGCGCATCGCAAAGAGCCTGTCCATGAATTACGAGGTACTTGAAGACCCGGATATGCTTGACCGTCTGCAAAAGGCGAAGCGTGCTACCGGCGGTGATTATCACGGAGTTCAGGGACTGATGCAGTATCTGAGCCTTTCACTTACACAGGTAGTCTCCATAATTACAGCGGTGACTATCATGGTAACGTTCAATCCCCTTATAATCATTGTTGTGGCAGTGCTGGGACTTATCCAGTTCCAGTTTTTTGAGTACATACGCAAGAAAGACAAGGTGGAAATGTGGGACGCTATGGCTCCTCACTGGCGGAAGCTGGAGTATATGGACAGAGTTACCACGGATTTTTCCTATGCAAAGGATATACGTCTTTTCGGCATGAAAGGATTCCTTTCCCGTAAGCAGAAGGAGGTCTACGATACCGAGCTGCAGCACTGGATAAAGTCCCGTCAGTACTGGATATACAACAGTATTTTCGCACATGGAATATCCCTTGTCAGACAGCTTATAATTATCGGATGGCTTATATACGAGGCTGTCTATGGTGGACTTTCCATAAGTAATTTTGTCCTTTACATGGCAAGTGCAAACACATTTTCCGGAGCGATAAACGGTATCCTGACAAATCTTTCCGGACTTCGGGAAAGAAGCGCCCAGACAGACGATTACCGCAGCTTTATGGACATCCCTACAGACGAAAAAAAGGGGATACCTGTCCCACGCGCGGATGGCTACAGCTTTACCTTTGAAAACGTTTCCTTCAAGTACAAGGGACAGGAGCAGTATGCTCTAAAAAATGTTGACCTCACCATAAAGGCAGGGGAGAAGCTTGCTGTTGTTGGTCTTAACGGAGCAGGTAAAAGTACATTTATAAAGCTCCTGCTGAGGCTTTATGACGTTACCGAGGGACGTATCCTTATGAACGGCACAGATATACGGGAGTTTGACCGGGAGGATTACTACAACCTTTTTGCTCCCGCATTTCAGGACGTAATGGTGTTTGCGTTTCCAATGGCGGAAAACGTTTCAATGAAAGCTCCCGATAATACTGACAGGTCAGGTGCGGAAAAAAATCTCCGGGACGCAGGTCTGGGAGAAAAGCTGGACTCACTTGACAAAGGAGTGGACACCGAGCTTCTGAAAGTCCTGTATGACGATGGTATAGACCTTTCCGGCGGTGAGAAGCAGAAGCTTGCCCTTGCAAGGGCGCTTTACAAAAACGCTCCCGTCATTGTCCTTGACGAGCCTACCGCCGCTCTTGACGCTCTGGCAGAGTACAGGCTGTATCAGAGCTTTGATGGTCTTATCGGAAACAGCACGGCAGTATATATTTCCCACAGACTGTCCTCCACCCGGTTCTGTGACAGGGTAGCAATGTTCAAGGCGGGAGAAATGACAGAAACGGGAACTCACGACGAGCTTATGGCTCTTGACGGAGACTACGCGGAGATGTTCCGTGTACAGGCTCAGTATTATATCGAGGACAAGGACATTTTTGATGTCCCGGAAGATGTTCTGGAATCGGAGGTGACTGAAAATGCAGGATAATAAGGAAAACAAGCCATCCTTAAAGGTCACCGCAAAGCATTCCCTGAAATATTGCTTCGGACAGATAATGCGGTATAAAAAATCCTATCTGTTCATATCCCTTGTCAATATTCTGGTCGGAGCGGCTATCCCATTTGCAGAGATAATCTTCCTGCCTCTGCTGATAGACTCCATTCTTGATGCCAGGGATATAAAGCTGATCGCTTTTTACGGAGCGGCACTGGTAATTTCTCAGGTTCTTTTGCAGGCGCTGAACAGCTGTATCTCAGTCCAGCTTGAAAAATACGCTGACCTGTTCCTGAACGAGTCCAGCCGGGAGATCTCAAAGCTGTGCATGGAGATAGATTTCAGCCTTACCGAGGACAAAAAGGCTCTTGACCAGATAAGAAAAGCCCGGGAGGGTCTTGACTGGTCGGGAGGAACACACCAGATCTCAAGGTCGTTTTTTGAGATAATATCAAATGTCCTGAAGCTTGTGGGAGTTATCACCGTAATGGCAGTCAGCGCACCTCTGATGCTGCTCCTGATAGGAGTTATTTTAGCGGTGCAGG
The DNA here is from genome assembly GCA_022511485.1 of Oscillospiraceae bacterium. Lineage (GTDB taxonomy): Bacteria > Bacillota > Clostridia > Oscillospirales > Ruminococcaceae > RGIG8773. The sequence continues at coordinate 3,181 of JAFLUJ010000092.1, forward strand.
CAATTATCAACGCCAAGCAGAACGACATAGACATAAAGAATTTCGGAGAGCTTGCAAATATAAACCGTATTTTCGGACATATCTCCTGGGAAATGGAGGACTTCCGTTACGGCAAGGACATACGTCTTTACAGCGCGGCGGGAATGATGCTTAATAAAGCGTCCCAGCAGATAAAGCGGCTTTCCGACTACTGGCAGAATATCAACGACAAAAAGCTTCCACTAAATCTTCTTGACCTTGCTGCAACAGCTTTGCGGAATTTCGGTACATATACCTATCTGGGAATCCTTGTTATAGTGGGGAAGATCACGATCGGTACATACTCTCAGCTTTTAAGTGCGGGAGGTACTCTCTATAACGCTATGCAGTCTATCGTTTACAGCTTGCAGGACATCGCAAAGCGCAGCGGATATATGTATGAGATAGTCAGGTTCATGGAGTATCCCCCTGCAATGGAAAAGGGCAGCAGGCAGACAGAAAATCTTGCCGGAGGACATGAAATTGAATTCCGGAACGTCAGCTTTACCTATCCCGGCTCTGAGGTAAAGGTGCTGCATGATGTGTCCATAAAGCTTAAAAGCGGGGAGAAGCTCTCTGTTGTAGGACTTAACGGAGCAGGTAAGACCACCTTTATCAAGCTGCTCTGCCGTCTTTATGACGTAGACAGCGGAGAGATACTTCTTGACGGAGTGAATATCCGTGAGTACGACTACGACGAGTATATGAAGCTGTTTTCAGTGGTATTTCAGGATTTCCGTCTCCTTGCCTTTTCAGCGGCGGACAATATCCTTTTAGGGGACGAGGACGCCAATGACAATGTCGAAGGACTGTTTGAAAAGGTGGGAGTACTTGAAAAGGTAAGATCATTGCCGAAGGGCAAGGATACAATGATGTTCAAGCAGTTTGACAAGGAGGGTGTGGAGCTTTCCGGAGGTGAGCAGCAGAAGCTTGCAATAGCAAGAGCTCTTTACAAAAACGCTCCGGTTGTTATTCTCGACGAACCTACTGCCGCTCTTGATCCGGTTGCTGAGTACGAGATATACCGTCAGTTCAACGACCTTGTGGGAGGAAAAACGGCGGTGTACATTTCCCACAGATTGTCCTCCTGCAAATTCTGCGACAGAATAGCCGTCTTTTCGGAGGGTACAATAAAAGAGTACGGACCTCACGACGAGCTTGTCCGCAAGCCTGACGGCATCTACGCGGAGATGTTCAGGGCTCAGGCACAGTATTATGTCTGACGAGAGTATGTTTCCTACAACAATCAGGAGAATTTACAGCAAAATCAACAAAATGGCATATCCGGGCTTGGCATACTAATCAATAAAGTGATAATAATGTGAAAAACTTTCTGTCAACCTACACAAAATGTAATAAAAGAAATAAAAATGTGTGAATGTATTTTTCTTTAATTTTAAGATTTCTTCACAATTTTATCACAATTATTGAGTATAATATAAACAATAACAAAAGCAAATATCTTAAAACAAATATTCCCAATTTTCTTATTTTCATTTTCACTCGCGAAAGCGAGGACCTTCCTTCTGCCTGTCGGCTTCACAGCCGGCAGGATCGTTAAAAAAGCTCCGGAAAAAATAACAGAGCTTTAATTGATAACTGCCGTCCGCGTGAGCTATGGAATACTGTATCATCCGTGGGCGGCACTCCAAAAATAATCTGCTTTGCAGTTGATTTAAAGCCGGGATCGTTATGACCCCGGTTATTTTTTGTGCAGTTTATTGTAAAAAAAACGTGAGCCGAAGCCCACGTTTTAATCACCTGTTATCCACTTTTTCGGGATAAAGGTCATGGTGCGTAAGACGCTCCACCGCTACCTGTTCCCACATAGTGCCCTTTTTTCCGTAGTTGCAGTAGGGGTCTATGGAAATTCCTCCCCGGGGAGTGAATTTTCCCCAGACCTCTATATATTTGGGATCCATGAGCTTTATCAGGTCTTTCATGATGATGTTCATGCAGTCCTCGTGGAAATCCCCATGGTTGCGGAAGCTGTAAAGATAAAGCTTAAGGGACTTGCTCTCCACCATTCTTTCAGCAGGAACATAGGAGATATACACCGTGGCAAAATCCGGCTGTCCTGTTATGGGACAAAGACTTGTAAACTCCGGACAGTTGAATTTTACGAAGTAGTCGTTTTCCTGATGCTTGTTTATAAAGGTTTCCAGCACCTCCGGGGCGTAATCGTCCGGATATTTTGTTTTCTGGTTACCAAGGAGGGAAATTCCCTCTGTTTCTTTTTCTGTTCGTCCTGACATTTTAAAGCCTCCCTGTTAAAAATAAATTATAGTCTGCTGTTAAGGATAAAGTTTAATCCATCATTCAGATTTTTAATAATCTCTTCTGTTGAACTGCTTTCATTATCATGGTATAGATAAGCATAAGGCTGATTTAAATCTTTTCCTTTATCCAAAGCAATAAATTCAACAAAACGATATGGTTGAAATTCTGTATCATTGACCGTTAACTGAGCAATGAATTTATCTGTTTCAAAATTGACTATAAATCCGCTCTCTTTATCGGACACAATTTCAATGCTTACCGTATTTTTATGATACTCTGAAATCCTGAAAACCCATTTATGTACTTCCTGCATAACAATGTCAAGCTGCATTTTAACTCTCCTTGAAAAATCCATTTAATTTTAACTCAGCTATTACAGTGATTTGAATTACATATACTTTTTAATTAGATTTTTTAATTCGGAACAGTCAAATGTGCATCCACACTGCTGTCCTCCGTCACGTTCATTATCTATAATATGCTCCATCTGGTCAAAGCCTTCCGGCAAATGAGGGTTTGCGCCATTCTCCAGAAGGTACCCGATAAAATTGAGTGTTGCCGCTGTAGGTTTTAAGTTTTGCTTTCCCTTTATGTAGACATCTTCTGTAAGCTCCTGACCGGATTCATCAACTACAATATTGATACTCATTTCAATTGCAGTATCTAAGATCATGTAATTGTATTTATCGTTAAATGCGTCTTTATTAGCTTCCAGTATTCTTTTTACCATATCATAATTATTATCGTATAAAAGCTTGGCAATTACCCTGTATTGAAAAGGAATATCAGGGTCATATGTACACCAGCTCTTTGAAGCTGACAAAAAATCATCCGATAATCCGCAGTAATCTATGTTTTTCATAGGATACATTCCTTTCTGTTTCCGGTATCATTGATATTTTTCCTTTTCAAATTAAGATAAAAATCAGCAGGAAAACTGTTGACTTTTGTAATTTTATGTAGTATTATAAACGTATACCTATATCGGAGGGATACCAGTGAAAAAATATTTTTTATCAGCAATATTGTCTGCGGCAGTTTTATTTGCTTCCTGCGGTGTTGGTAATGATGGCTTGTCCGGAAATACAGAAGCGTCCGAAACAACTTCTGTAACGTCACAGACCACCGGAACAACGTCCGAAATGCAGACTTCCGAAACTGTCACAACTGAGCCGCAAACAAATGAAATGACCTCGGAAACGATTGCGAAAGCTTCACTAAGTCTGCCGAAAGATCAGGATAAATTTATACAGGAGTCCCCCATATCGGATTATTATGACGGTATTAATTATATAAAAATACCTCTTTCATACGAGGGCAAAGAAATATATCTTGACAACGCCTGCCATGAGGTAATTAACGGTCTTGAATATGAGGACTTCCCTGCAAAGGAGGACATCGCTCCCGCCATTGAATTTGCCTTTGAAAATTATTTTAAAGACGCAATGGTGTGCTACATGGACGGCGACCCGAAGGGAGAACCCTGCACCGTTGATTGTTTAAGCTTTGATACGGGATTATATCTGGATTTTGACGGGGACGGCGAAAATGAAAGTCTTAT
>JAFLUJ010000317.1 GCA_022511485.1 Oscillospiraceae bacterium
TTCGGCTTGGATGCTGCAAAAACAGGGGATACCTCCAGCATATGGGATGCAAGCTCCAGCTCCTTGCCGTCGGTGAGGTCGTAGGTGTAGTCCTCTGTGAAGCCGGTAGCTCCGGGTCTGCCTGCTGCCATTTTCTGAAGCACTGCTCCAAGAGCAGAGGTCTTGTAGTCTCCCTCAGGACCGAAGCCTATTCCCTTTGCCATGATGTTCTGTACGGCGATTCCGGGAAGCTGGTTAAGTCCATACAGATCCTGGAACGTATCAGTAAATGCAGAGATTTTTTCCTTTGCAATGAATTTGTCCAGAGCCACTTCATATTTTGCCTGTTCCTTTACAGCGGCGATGTTGTCGGTGTCCATATCGTACTTGTCTGCGTATTCCTTCATCTTTGCGTCTATCTCAGCGTCGGTGACATCATTTGCGATCTTTACCAGATCTCCTACAGCATAGTAGTTCACGTTCCAGCCGTATTTGATCTCGCTTTCAACACGGTCGCCGTCGGTAACTGCAACGTCTCTCATGTTGTTTCCGAACATAGCTACCTTCATTCCTTTTCCGAAATCAACAGCAGAAGCAGCATAAGCGAAACGGCGGATCTGAGCGATAACGTTCTCATTCTTGTAATATCCTGCAACGACCTCACGCTTCATGCCAAGACGGGTGCAGATGAATCCGAACTCTCTGTCGCCATGAGCGGACTGGTTGAGGTTCATGAAATCCATGTCGATACTGTCGTAAGGGAGTTTTTCATTATACTGTGTGTGGAGGTGGAGCATTGGTTTTTTAAGAGCCTGCAAAGCACGTATCCACATCTTAGCGGGAGAGAATGTGTGCATCCACATGATAACTCCGATACAGTCTTCGTCTGCGGTAGCCTTTACGCAGACTTTTTCCGCCTCTGCTGCGGTAGTCACAAGGGGAGTATGCTCAACGGCTGCAATGTCGCTGAGCTTTTCGCTTAAAAATCCAGCCATTTCGTTGCTGTCCTTTGCAGCCTGAGAAAGTGTCTCCTCACCGTATAAGTCCTGACTTCCTGTGATAAAATATATTTTTTTCATAATAACTATCTCCATTCTGCTGTGCGGTGTCAGCTAAATTTGTATCCGCAGTTTTTTATGATAAGATAATGCTTACGACTGAACATTTTGGCAGTGTGAATTTCACGCTGCTGCCTGTGATCTCCGCGGGATGATCTGCGGGCTTGATCTTTTCAGGAGCGTCAAAATCATTGTATGCTCTTACGTCATTTGTAAGGATACACGCAGAAGCGGACTTAGGTGCAGCTCCCACGATGTCACATTCGATCTCAAAGTCCTCGTCAAGAGAAGCATTTGAAAATGTCATGGTGATCTTGCCATCCTTGCTCATAGAAACGGACTGAGAAACAGCGGGAATACCGTTTGTATCCTGATTCTCCGTAAAGCTATAGAGAAGCTCAGAATCCTGATGAGTTTTATACATATTGAAAACATGATAAGTAGGTGTTTTGACCAGCTTTTCTCCCTCGGTAAGAAGCAGAGCCTGAAGAACATTTACAGCCTGAGCAAGATTTGCCATGCAGACAATGTCAGAGTGGGAGTTGAAAATGTTAAGACTGACAGCTGCGACGATAGCGTCTCTCATTGTGTTCTGCTGATACAGGAAGCCGGGATTTGTGCCTTCCTCAACGTCATACCAGCATCCCCATTCGTCAACTATGAGCTTCATGTTGTCGCTGTATTTTTTCATAATTGCGCTGTGCTTTTTGATAAGAGTGTCCATGAAAAGGGCGTTCTTGATGGTCTTGTAGTAATCCTCGTCGGTGAATTTTGTGGCGCTTCCCTTGCTTTCAAAATTTCCGGTGGGGATAGTATAGTAATGAAGGGAGATCGCCTTTGCGTGCCAGTCATTTACGATGGACATGAGCTTGTCTGTCCAGTTGTAATCGTCCACGTTAGGGCCTCCGGCAACCTTGAAAAGCTCATTTCCGCTGAAATTGCGGCAATAGGTCTGGTACTGACGGTAAAGATCCGCATAATACTCCGGACGCATATTTCCGCCGCAGCCCCAGTTCTCGTTTCCGATGCCAAGATATTTCAGCTTCCAGGGCTTTTCTCTGCCGTTTTTGCGGCGAAGGTCAGCCAAGGGCGAAACTCCGTCAAAGGTTATATATTCGATCCAGTCAGCAAGCTCCTCCACTGTACCGCTGCCTACATTTCCCGCAAGATAGGGTTCGCAGCCCAGCTCCTCACAGAGGTTAAAAAATTCATGTGTGCCAAAGGAATTGTCCTCTGTAACTCCGCCCCAGTGAGTGTTGACCATTTTGGGACGTTCTGATTTTTCACCGATACCGTCTTTCCAGTGATATTCGTCCGCAAAGCAGCCGCCCGGCCAGCGGAGAACAGGCATCTGAATTTCCCTGAACGCCTCGATGATGTCGTTTCTCACGCCATTGGTGTTTGGAATAGGGGAATCCTCTCCCACATATATACCGTTGTAGATACATCTTCCAAGATGTTCGGAAAAGTGTCCGTAAATTTCACGGTTGATGTGGGATCTTTTGTCCAGTGCGTTTACTGCCGCTCTGAGCTTCTTCATAAAAATACCTCCTATAGATAATTTATTTTAAGGTTTTAATGTGTCTCAATCGGGGATCCATACTCTCATCTGATTTTCGCCCCGGTTTCCCCATGTGTAATAAGGAACAGCAGCTGCTTCACAGGGGGTTGAAAAGGGCTTTTGAGATGTATACAGAGAATCCGTCTGTGATATTTTTAATGCAGGAACGGAAAGTCTTACCGTTCCTCCAAGCAGGTCGGGGGAGCTTTCGGCGATGATCTCCTTTCCGGTATCAAGTCTCAGTGAAAGCACGTCGCCTCCGTTGTCTATGCCCTCGAAGCAATATACCAGAGGACCCCGGCAGACTGCTGCCATTCCGGACAGTCTTGGGATCTTCCCGGAGGCATAAACGAACCTTGGAGAATCGTCCAAAGTCAGGATCACTTCATCACCGTCCGATACGGATAAATAGATATAGCCATTTTCGGGAAGGTTAGAGCTTGCATTTCCGTTGACATCAAGAGAAAATTTCCCGCTCCAGTGAGGTATCCTTACAGCGAGACGTCCGCTGCCCGATACTTTGTATTTCACGGTAAACCCGTAGGGATATTCAGTTTCGCAGACAAGGCTCATTCCGTTTTCAAAGCTGACCTTTCCCGCTGCGAAAAGATGACAGTAGGCAGTATCACTGCTTTCGCCGTAAGCGTATTTTCCGAATGATGAGATAAGTCTTGCCACATTGGGAGGACAGCAGGCACAGGCGTACCAGCCGGGTCTTTGGGGAAGGTCGTGTCTGTGAGTGGGGGAGACCCCTGATATTCCCGGGATCACTTCAAGAGGGTTCACATAGAAAAATCTCTTTCCGTCAAGCTGCATACCTGCAAGGACGGTGTTGTAGAATGCCTGCTCCATGACGTCGGCGTATTCGCCCCTGACCTCATTTTCAAGCATTCTGGATGCAAAGAACATCAGACCTATGGACGCACAGGTCTCGGCATAAGCAGTATCGGAGGGAAGATCGTGATCCACGCTGAAGGCTTCTCCGATAACTGTAGAACCGATACCTCCGGTTATGTATATCTGCCTTTTCGTAATACTTTCCCAAAGACGTTTGCAGGCGGTGTACAGCTCGGTATCGTCTGTTTCTGCGGCAAGATCAGCCATTCCCGTATAAAGATAAACTGCACGTACTGCATGACCCGTGGCACGCTCCGCCTTTCTGAGAGGGACTCCGCTTTGCTGATAGTCATTGTCCTCGGCGTTGTTTCCCCAGACTGTCCAGTCACGTCCTGCACGTTCTCTTTTGTAATAATCCGGGTCTGTTCCCCGGGTGTTGATAAAATGCTTTGCAAGAGCAAGACATTTTTCATTGCCGGTGAGACGGTACATTTTCATAAGTGCAAGCTCGACTTCCGGATGTCCCGGGAAGCCGCCATGACCGTCCTCTATAAATATTTTATAAATGTGTTCTGTGTTTTTTAGCATAACATCAAGGAGACGGCGTTTTCCCACTGCTTCATAATAAGCGCAGGCGGCTTCCATCATATGTCCTGCACAGTAAAGCTCGTGGGCTTCAAGAAGATTTGTCCACCGCTTGTCCTTGTCTTTTATAGTGAAATACGTGTTCAGGTAGCCGTCTTCATCCTGGGCTGCTGCAATTATTTCAATAAGCTCATCAACGTTTTTTTCAAGCTCCGGGTCGGGGAAATTATGCAGAGAATATGCTGCTGCTTCGATCCACTTTCCGGCGTCGCTGTCCTGGAATACCATTCCGTAAAATCCGTCTCCCGCATCCTCACCGCAGAGCGCTTTTCCGGCGTTGATGAAATTCTGTACCACATGGCTCTTTTCCGCGCCATCGGCTTTGTCATTCAGAACCGCGTACTGATATGGGATGACCGTATCTCTGACAAGCTTCTGATATTTTCCTATAAAGCCCTCTGACATATATGCTTTCTGGGAAATCTGCTTCTGTGCTTTCATAAATATGACCATCCTTCCAAAGTCCTTGACAAATATATACATATGTATTATAATCTTATTAGCAGAAAAAATCAATGGAATATATTCTTGAATATATGGAGGATCATCTTGAACGAGATAATTATTTCTACGACCGGTCAGCCTGTTATATGCGGCTGTGATTTTCTTGCTGTTTCAGAACCTTTTTTCCATGCTGACCGTGTTCTTGATTTTAATGTACTTATATATGTTGTTGACGGAGCAGTATATGTTTCCGAGGGGGAAACGGACTATGAGGTAAACGAGGGAGAGCTTCTTTTTCTGAAAAAAGGTATCAGGCACTATGGGAAAAGGGAGATTTCCCGCGGAACAAAATGGTATTATGCACATTTCTTCCTTGACGAACGGTCGGGCGAATGCCGTGAATTTCAGCCGGATACTGCTTCTATCGGAGTAGACGAACCTCTTACACTTTTTGATGTCCTTCCCAAAAAGGTCTCAGGGCTAAAAAACGGACACATAGAGAAAAAATTTTCCGAGATCGCGGAATACTGTCATTCAGAGGACAGCTTTAAGCGAATGAAGATAAACGGTATGTTCCACTCTCTTCTGATAGATATTGCTTTGCTGAAATATACAGAGAAAAAGCCGGATACTCTTTCCGAAAGAATTTGTGTGTGGCTCAACGAACATTGCACCGAACCCTTTTCTGCATCGAGACTGGAGCACGAATTCTTTCTGAGCTACAAGCGAATGGCGGCAGTATTCAGGCAGGAACAGGGCAAAACCATGCAGCAGTATCATACCAACCGCCGGATGTCGAGAGCGTGTTATCTGCTGAGGTCAACGCTTCTTCCCGTAAGCGAGGTGGCAGCCAGCGTCGGATACGATGATCCGTTGTATTTCAGCAGATGCTTTCATGCTTTTTCGGGAGTTTCGCCAAGCAGCTACCGTTTGTCTGCAAAATCGGATTACTAAGGCAATACCGCAGGTTTTCCGGGATTTATCCCGGGTCATGCCGGTGTTCGGGATAAGTCAGTTATTTGTATCCATAAATTATTCTCCCTGATCCAAAAGCTTTTCCAGAAGAATATATTCATATTCAAAATCAATAAGAGATGAAAAGTAATCTTTGTTGATGTTTCCGTCCCTTATGAGCGCACCTATTGAGGGAACTCCCTCGTTTTTCAGTTCACTGCGTATTGCCTCGGCAAGTGCTTTCCCAAGACCCCGATGTTCAGCGTCCACTCCCATATAAAGCATAACATATCCGGAAGGCTTTGAACGTATCCTGAAAATTTTAATATAGTCTGCTATAGACAGCTTTCCGTAAACTGTATTTCCATAGTCCGGAATGCTTATGAAGAATCCCACCGGCTTATTTTTGAAATAAGCCATTTTCACCATATTGTACCGGATTATCGAGCCGAAATAACTGTAAAGTCCGGTGAATTCATTTTCGTTTATGCGTTTATATGCGGGAAAGCTGCTGTAAAGCTCTATCAGCATCCCGTAAACTTCTTTCAGAGCCTTGTTAAATCCATTTTTAGTTACGTTTTCTATAGAATAACCGGATGCCAGCTTTTCTGCAAGTCTGCTCGAAAATTTCTCAGAATCCACCTGATTTTCAACCTTGATATAATGATTTGACGAGTATCTCTCGCAGATCTGGTAACCGCATTCCTGCCATAATTTCGGATAATAGGGCAGATTGTAAGGCTCTCCGGTGTAAGGACTTCCAAATTTGTCAGTTTTAAACCTGTATCTTATCCAGAATGAAGCGTCAACAGGTCCGACAATTCTGTTAATACCGGAGCTTTTCGCGAACTCCTCTGCTGCTGAAAGAAGCTCTTTAACCGCTGCGGTATCATCAGCGCTTTCAAACAATCCCAGAAAAGCAGTTTTGTCATCAGGATAGATCGTTACAGCACAGCGGCTTATACATTTCCCGGCTTCGTCTGTTACAATAAACGCCTTTAACGAAAAATAATGACTTAAAATATGTGTTCCGTTCAGCAGTGACCGTTCATCATTTTCATTCTGCATGATCTCATTTTTGCTGTAAAGATGTTTCGGCAGGGAAATAAATTTCTCCGTGAAATCACTGCTGCCGTCCTGAGCAAGTACAGTGAAGCTCATTTTATTCTTCCTCCCGGAATGTCCTTTTTGATATGTACGTTTCTTATATGCTTGAATTTAGGAAGCTTCCCGTTGACCTCTTCGATAATGCGGTGTATTTCTTCCTCAGAAGAATTTGTGTATATTCTTGCAGCAGGATGATGGTCTTCCTCAAAAACTGCCGCCGATATTATTTCAGGATGATCTGTAAGAAGCCTTTCAAGCTCGTCAACATAAACATTCTTGCCGTTAGCTGTAATTATCATACGCTTTTTGCGTCCCTTAAGATAAAGATGACGGCTTTCGTCAATATAACCCAGATCGCCTGTATGATAGAAGCCCTGACTGTCAAATTCAGAATATGTGTCATTCCTTGAAATGTATCCGCTTGAAACGCTTCCTCCGCCTACGATAA
>JAFLUJ010000318.1 GCA_022511485.1 Oscillospiraceae bacterium
TGGGGTATGCCCGTGGAGAGATCATCACCGCTTCTGATCTTATGTATACCCTGCTTATGTACTCTGCCTGCGAGTCGGCAGGTATCCTCGCCTATAATGTCGGCGGAGGAAGTATACCGAACTTCGTAGACATGATGAACCAGAAGGCAGAGGAGATCGGATGCATCGGTACACATTTTGTCAATCCTCACGGACTTTTTGATGAAGAGCAATATACCAACGCCCATGACCTGGCAATCATCGCCAAGTACGCTGTGGATAATTATCCTAAATTTGTTGAGATCGCAACTACTACTGAGTATACACTCCATGCTACAAATTACAACGCAGAAGGCTGGGTGACCATTCACCATACCAATGCTATGACCCAGAAGGGCTCGTTCTACTACGAACCGGTCAGAGGACTGAAAACAGGTACTCTTGATGAAGCGGGACGCTGTCTTGCTACTATGGCAAGCCGGGACGGCAACAATTATCTTCTTGTGACACTTAACGCTCCCATGTACAAAGAGGACGGCACCAAATCAAACGCTCAGTACGAAGACCATCAGAATATATATGAGTGGGCGTTCAATACGTTTTCATATGAAAAGATCGTAAACAGCAGCGCCGAGATAACAGAAGTTCCGGTCAAGCTGGGAGAAAACGCCGAGTATGTGCTGCTTGTCCCTGCTGAGGATTTTTACGCAATATGGCCTCAGACCCTTGATCCGTCAAGCCTTAAAGAGGAAATTGATCTGAAAGCATATGTGGATTCGGACGGAGCAGTCATGGCTCCGGTGGATAAGGGACAGGTACTGGGAAAATATACTCTTTCATTGTCAGGAGAAACGCTGTGTACCATCGATCTTGTGGCAAAGGAATCTGTGTCAATGTCCCAGCTGGAATATAACATTATGAAAGCCAAGGCATTTGTAGGATCGTTCTGGTTCAAGGCGGCTGTAGGTGCTGCTGCGGCTTTGATAGTGGCTTATGTTGCTGTATATGCGGCTGCTACGAGCAAGCGGCGCAGAAAAATAAAGAAGGTCTCGTCCAAGGGTAAGCGGAGACTGTAAAAAATGAGGACTACCGTCCTTTAAGTCTTATATACTGCCGGCTATAATTAGCGGACAGTATGAACGGTGGCTCTGCGGCGCAGCCGCACCCATGAGCAATGCTCATGGGCATTGCAAAGTGTTGTACACTTTGCAATGAAGCTTAGTATAATATAACGGCGGTTTAACTTCGCCATTTACTGGAGGAATTTACTATGTCAAAAAATATTGAAAGGAAAAAGCTTTGTGTATCAAGTCTTGTCCTCGGTATAGTGGGACTGGTCTTCTCATTTATTCTGCCTGTGGTTTCCTATGCCTGTGCTATTCCCGGACTTATAATAGGTGTTAAGAAAAGCAGAAAGGATTATAATGCTTCAGCGGGAGTATCCATGAGCATAATTGCCATATCCCTTGCACTTATAAATTCTGTTCTCGGAGTAGTCATGACGGTGAAAATGTTCTTCTCCGGAAATCCTGAAAAGCAGGAAAAGAAAAAATAACCTTGTCTGAGAAAGAGATCATCATATTTGAGATCAATACAAAAGTGCCGTCCTGAAGATCTTGCCTTCAGGACGGCATTAATATATTATAGCGAATTGATTATCTCTTCCAGGGTGTCTGCAAATACTTCCAGAAGTATATTGCCATTATCCTGTATCTCGCCTCTGTACCATTCGAGAGGACGATTCGAAGTCTTGACAACACAATAATGATAATAGATGATTATCTGTAATGGTGTACATTTCAGAAATTCATATCTGTCCTTGGAATAAAAATGATGGTATCTCCCGAAACATTCCTGATAGGTGAACAGATCTTCAGGGTCATACAGGTCGGTACATGAACGATATTCACCGCCAATTTTATCTTTTTGCAGCCATATATAACATTCCCCGGCAAATTCCCGGAGAAATCTGATCTTCGGGTCATGCCACTCAGAAATTTCCCTCATAAGACGAAGCTCATCACGGTTAAGGGTATTTTTAAAATAATACATTTTCGTCACTCTTTTTTATTCTGTTTCTTCCTCATAGGTATGTGAAATTATTGTTCCCGGTGCGGGTGCGAAAATATCCACCGCCATGTAATTGTTTTTGACAGTGACATTGCGGCAGTTTCCTCCGAACTCGCCGTCCAGCGTCCAGGGAAGATCACCCTCCGAGTGGAATTTTACCTCAGAGGCTTTGAAGGAAATAAAATATTCAGAATCAAGCTCCCGTCTTAACAGGGAGTTTATTGTCATCTGGAGCTCGGCAATATTGGCAGGCATCCTTATCAGAAGCACTTCAAATACTCCGTCATCCAGCTTTACTTCCTGTCCTCCCAAGCCCTTGAAGCCTCCCACTGAGGTAGAATTAGACGCCATTCCGAATATAAAGTCGTCCTCGATGGTATTTCCGTCATATGTTACGGTCACATGATAGGATTTGGCGGTATTCAGCCTTTTGATACCCTCCATGATATAGGCAAGGCTTCCGAACATATTCTTCATCTGCTGTGGAGTTTCATAGCTGACGTCCGTAAATGCACCGAAAGCAGCAATATAGGTAAAATATTCCTCGTTGAAAGAGCCTACATCTACAGTGACAAGATTTCCCTGAACGATACGCTCGGCGGCTTCCGGCATATCCTTCGGTATTCCGAGACAGGAGGCAAAATCGTTCATAGTACCGGAGGGGATATATCCCAGAGGCATACGCTTATTGCTGACCATAAGAGCCTTTATAGTCTCGTTAAGAGTTCCGTCTCCGCCGCTGCATACCACAGTGTCAAAATCTCCGCAGCGTGCAGAAATTTTTTCATAAGCATCATTTTTCGACTGTGTGGGATGAACAGTGACCTCATAGCCTCCTCTGACAAATGTGTCGACTATTTTCAAAAGATGATTGTGTATCTGTCCCTTTCCTGAGTGCGGATTGAAAACAAACAGCATTTTTTTCATAATATATGAACCTCCCCCTTCCGGAAAATTCTCTGTCATATTAATACAAAAACTATTGACATTTTTGTGATTTCAATGTAAAATTATACTATAGTAAATGCTATTTTGCATTTAAAAAATGTAAATTTTTTTATGGAGGAAGTTTTATGAAACTGAAAAAGCTTTCAGCATTGCTGGTAACGCTTCTGCTTTGTGTGATGATCCTTCCTGCGGACGTTTCCGCTGCTCAGACCAAGGGAATAAAGCTCAGCAGATCATCAGCCTCTTTGACTGTGGGTGATACCCTCAAATTAACAAGGACAGTTACCGGTATCAAAAATTATACCGTCCAGTGGAGCAGCTCGGATAAGACCGTGGCGACTGTTTCCAAGGGAACTGTTACAGCTAAAAAAGCAGGTACTGCAACGATCACTGCAAAAGTGAAAGGTACAAACTATAAGGCTTCCTGTAAGATAACCGTAAAGGCAAAATCAAAAGATTCCGACAAGGATAAAACGGAAAAGAAGTCTTCCGATACGACGAAAAAAACGTCAAGCGGTTCTGCGCAGGATATTGTAGACAAGATCACCATTGGCTGGAATCTGGGTAATACTCTTGACAGCAGTGACTGTTCATGGTACGGCAGCAATGATGTTGAGTATGAAATGGCATGGGGAAATCCCAAGACCACAAAGGCTATGATAACCGCTGTGAAAAAAGCAGGCTTCAATACGATCCGTATACCTGTTTCATGGGGAGAGCACATGAACTCCGACGGCAAGGTCAACACAGCCTGGATGGACAGAGTTCAGGAGGTCGTTGATTACGCATATGACAACGATATGTATATCATCCTTAATACCCACCATGACGAGGGATGGATCAAATTTGACGAAAAAAACTCAGAGGCGTCCATCAAGAAATTCACATATCTCTGGAAACAGATCTCCGCACGTTTCAAGGATTATGACCAGCACCTTATTTTTGAGGGTCTGAACGAACCCCGTACAAAAGGCTCGGCAAAAGAATGGAACGGCGGAACAAGTGCTGAAAGAAAGATACTGAACAGCTTCTATGCTTCCTTTGTAAAGACTGTCAGAGATTCCGGCGGAAACAACAAGACCCGCCTGCTTATGCTTACAACCTATGGCGCAAATGCAGGCGTTGAGGCAATGTCCGATTTGGAGATACCCAATGATGATATGATAGCTGTTTCAGTACACGCATATATACCCTATTTTGCTGCCTTTGACAGAAATTCAAAGGAAAGTACTCTTACTGAAAATGGTAAAAATGAAATAAACAATATGTTTAAAAATATCGACAAGGTATTATTAAGTAAGGGAATACCGGTCATTATTGACGAGTTCGGTTCTATCAATAAATCCAATACGAAGGATCGCATTGAAATAGCCAAGTACTATCTTTCCGTTGCGGAAAAATATGGCGTTCCCTGCTGTTGGTGGGATAATGGTTCAAACTGTTCTCCTGACCAGGGAGAAGGATTCGGACTGCTCAACAGAAAAACTCTTGAATGGTTCTATCCCGATCTTGTAAAGGCTCTTACCGGGTCGGTAAAATAAAAAATTTCTCCGAAATATATGCCCCTCTCATGGAAGCTTCTCCTGTGAGAGGGGCATTTTGCCGTTTGGTGTTGGCAGTCCTGCACACCATTTTATTACAAATTAACATTATAATTAGAAAAACATATTTAATAAAATGAGGTGTAAAGATGAAGTTTAAAAGCAAAAAAATCCTTGCGGTATTTATGACAGTCCTGCTGTGTATAGCAGCTTTTCCCGTCAGCGTTTCCGCTGCTGATACTGCAAAGTATCAGACCGCAGAAGAGCTCGTCAGTAAAATGACGATAGGCTGGAATCTTGGAAATACCCTTGACAGCTGGAACAATGACGGAAGTAAAAAGCTGAAAAACGATGTGGATTACGAAACCTGCTGGGGAAATCCAAAAACCACCAAGGCTATGATAACAGCAGTTAAAAAAGCCGGATTCAACACTATACGCATCCCCGTTACCTGGACAGACCATATAGATAAAAATGGAAAAATAAATGCCGACTGGCTAGACAGAGTTCAGGAGGTGGTGGATTATGCCTATGACAGCGGAATGTTCGTTATTATCAACACGCACCATGATGAAAGCTGGATAAAATTTGACAGTAAAAATTCAGCAGCGTCCCTTAAAAAGTTTACAAATGTATGGAAGCAGATAGCTGCACGATTCAAAAATTATGACCAGAAGCTCATCTTCGAGGGAATGAACGAGCCGCGTACCATTGGTTCAGCAACAGAATGGAGCGGCGGAACAAAATCCGAATGGAAGGCTATAAACAGTTTTTACTCCTCCTTTGTAAAGACAGTACGTGCTTCCGGAGGAAATAACAAGAACCGTCTTCTCATGCTTGCTCCCCATGCTGCAAAATGGTACTATGATTCTGCATCAGCCCTGACTATCCCAGATGATGATATGATCGCTGTTTCCATTCATGCATATGTACCTAATTCCGCCGCATTCGATATGAGCGTAAAGGACAATTCCTTTACCGAAAACGGAAAAGCTGAGATAGATCAGGTCTTTGAGATCATTGATGAGGTATTTCTGAGCAAGGGTATTCCGGTCGTTATGGGTGAATTCGGAACGACAAACAAATCAAATACAAAGGTCAGAGCAGAGATCGCAAAGTACTACGTTTCTACAGCTGCAAGCTATGGAGTTCCCTGCTGCTGGTGGGATAACGGTTTGACCACTACAACCGGCGAGGGCTTTGCTATCTTCAACAGAAAGACGCTCAAATGGTACTTTGCCGATATTGTGAAGGCTCTTAAGTCTGCCGCTCCAAAGGTGTCCCCGGACAAATCCGGAAGCGCTGAAAAAAGTGTAACCATCGGAAAAAAATCATATAAGACATCAATGACAGGTACACTTAATCTGAGCGGTCAGGGTCTTAAAAATGAGGATATAAAAAATCTCAAATATATGACAAACCTTAAGGAAATAATAATAAGCAACAATAAGATCACCGATCTGTCTGTTATCAGCAATCTGACAAATCTGGAAAAGGTAACGTTCCACAATAACAGTGTAAGCGATATTTCCTTTGTCAAAAAGCTTACCAAGCTCAAGGTTTTCGGCGCAGAGGGCAACGGGATCAAGGACATTTCCCCGCTTGCAGGACTGAAAAACCTTAACGAAATATGGCTCAGCAGAAACAATATTTCCGATATTTCTTCGCTTAAGAACCACACAAAATTGAAAAGAGTGTCTTTAAGCAATAATAAGCTGAAAAGCATTACCGCTCTTGCAAAATCCACAGGTATACAGGATCTGTACGCTGAAAACAACAATTTCAATGGTAACCTGAATGCAATTAAGGGACTCACTGTCAATTCGGATCTTTATGTCGGCGGAAATGGATTTGAAGTGCATACAGAAGAGGAAGTTCTGGATTTTATAAATAACCAGATGTACTCCGATGAAGATGGGTTTATGTTCCATTGGTAAATAGCAGAATATATCAGAAAAATGCAGCTCCGTGCGTATGATCCGCACAGAGCTGCATCCTGTTTTTTGATTGATCTCTGAAACAATAATTATTTGGAAACAGCCGATTTGATCGCCTCTGCGCGGTCGGTGCGTTCCCATGCAACGCCTAAATCCTCACGTCCCATATGGCCATATGCCGCAAGCTGACGATACTGAGGCTTACGGAGCTCCAGATCCTTTATGATAGAAGCAGGACGGAAATCAAAAACCTCGTCAAGAGCCTTTGCAATAACATCGTCCTGTACCTTGCCTGTTCCGAAGGTGTCAACCATGATGGAAACAGGATTTGCAACGCCGATAGCGTAAGCAAGCTGAACCTCGCATTTATCAGCAAGTCCTGCTGCAACAACGTTCTTTGCCGCGTATCTTGCAGCATATGCTGCGCTGCGGTCTACCTTTGTGGGGTCTTTTCCGCTGAACGCTCCGCCGCCGTGACGTGCGTATCCGCCGTATGTATCAACTATGATCTTACGTCCTGTAAGTCCGCTGTCTCCCTGAGGGCC
>JAFLUJ010000319.1 GCA_022511485.1 Oscillospiraceae bacterium
AAGTTTTAGTGAGGGGGTTCGGGGGAGACCCTTTTTCAAAAGGGTCTCCCCCGATGGGAGCACAGAGACAATATACTGAATGATGATTTGCTTTACTATTCACAATACATCAGCAAACAAAATCTATCCATCATGTCTGGGAATATCTTTATCTTTTCGGAGGGAGGTCTCTATGAGGTATGATAATGTTGTAAAGGGGAAGTTCATTACACGTCCCAACCGCTTTATTGCGATGGTTGAGCTGGATGGGCAGGCAGAAAAATGCCATGTGAAAAATACAGGACGGTGCAGGGAGCTTCTGACAGAGGGCTGCACGGTATATCTGGAGCGGGCGAAGAATCCGGAAAGGAAGACCCGGTTTGACCTTATTGCTGTTCAAAAGGGAGACAGGTTTATCAATATGGACAGCTATGCTCCCAATCTTGCGGCGGGGGAGTTCCTGCCCGAGCTTTTCCCCGGGTGTACTGTTCGTCCCGAATATACTTATGGAAATTCTCGGTTTGATTTTTACATAGAGTATAATAGCAGAAGGATACTCCTTGAAGTAAAGGGTGTCACTCTCGAATCGGATGGAGTTGTGATGTTTCCGGATGCTCCCACAGAGCGTGGCGTAAAGCACATCGGAGAGCTTATGAAATGTCTCGGTGACGGCTTTGAAGCCTGTCTGCTGTTTGTTATCCAGATGGACAAGGTGAAATACTTTACACCGAATGACGCCACTCATCCGGAGTTCGGAGCGATCCTCCGGGAGGCTGAAAAGCGGGGAGTAAATATTCTCGCATATGACTGCATGGTAACTCCTGACAGCATG
This sequence comes from Oscillospiraceae bacterium, assembly GCA_022511485.1. GTDB lineage: Bacteria > Bacillota > Clostridia > Oscillospirales > Ruminococcaceae > RGIG8773. The sequence continues at coordinate 812 of JAFLUJ010000319.1, forward strand.
GAGCTTGACAAGCCGGTGGAAATAAGGCTGTGAGAGCCTTCAAAACAGCTTCCAAGCCTGCAATATACAAAACATTACTAAATGTCCGCTATTTTTGTGCAACTTTTTTCACAAAAAAACCTTTACTTTTTCTCAAAAGTATGGTATCATTATGGAGAATGGAAAATTAATACCCCAAAATCATTTATGGGTTTTACGGAGGTTTTATTATGTTGGATTTTAATACGAAAAGGAATATTCTGCGCAAGCTGCGTATCAGAAGTGAATCACACTGGTACTGGCGGCTGCCCTGTGCGGTTGCAATGCTGTTTGTGAAATTATGGTATGCAGTCGGCTGCACCCTGGGCATGGCTTTGTCCGACAGGCAGGGAAATCTGCTGGGCATAAAGGGTCTGGGAGAGAAGGAAAAGATCCGCAGGCAGGATGATATTGTCTATGTGAAGAAGCCGTTCATCGGCAGGATACTTTCTGCGGTGCTGGCAGTCTCCTTTACATTTATGCTTTTGCCTGATCTGGGAATTGATCTGGGTCTTGGCATTACGGTTTCTGCTCTCGAGTCATTTACTTTTGAGGGCATTAGGTATTACCAGAATCCTGATAGTGAATTTCTTTACTTTAAACAGGATGAACATGATGAAGCGATCAAGTACAGTGTAACAGATATTACAGTTGAAAAAACTGCATTTGGATCAATGGTTGTTTCATGGAAATTTAGCGGTGCAAGTGTTGATCTTGTATCGGGATTTCAGGTTTATATCTATAATGACAGTAATAATTCAAGCGTAGAGAACGGAAACGGAAGCGGAGAATTTATAAGCAGCGCGTCTATTGGATCTGATGGTGTTGTCAGACACACATTTACGGGTTTGTCAACAACAGGAGACCTTCGCATACGTATTATTCCGATAACATATCTTATGCAGTATAAATATACTCCTGCATACTCATACAGAGACGAAGAAACCGGAAAAGAAATAGAAATACCTGCAACGCTTACTGTATACAGCGGAAATGATCAGAGCAAAATGTATCTTGTTCAGGGCGTAAGCAATCAGACTACTAAAGCGATAAATCTTAATGCAAAGTTCGATGCTCCTACTGTTGTAGTTAATAACAATGTTGAGGATTGTTATGATCCAAAGGTTGAAATTACATGGAATCATGTAAGGCAGAAAGGCGGCACTGACGACGGTGCATATCCTTACGCTTACATTCTTTACAGAAGTGAAGACGGCGGCTCTTTCAAGCAGCTGGGTGACATTATCCTGTTTGAAGATCCGGATGAAGCTCCCTCTTTTACAGATAAAACCATAGTAGCCGGCAGACATTATCAGTATTTTGTTGAAGCGTTCAGGTATGCATGGAAAGAGGAAGCCGGATTTAATCCGAATCACGAGGCAATAATTTCAAGCAGCGGAACGATTGTCGGATCTTCTGCGGACAATAAAGCAGCAAGCGGAACTTACAGTTCAAAAATAAGGGACTTGTATGTTGCTCCCGCTAAGCCTTCAATGACGGTTGAACCGGGTTCTGATAACAACTCATATTATATTAGCATAGATACCAAGCCCGGAGGAGTTAAAACCAACTACAGCGGCGTATATATATTCAGAACTGAAGGACCGGTACCTCTTTCGGCAAATGATATTAAAGAACTTGTAGATGATCCGGATGGAATATACAACGGCAATTTCGGTAAGTGGCTGGTAAATAACTGTATGGCTGGTAATGCAACATACAACGTAAGCTACGTTACTGCAATGAGCGTTTCCGGAAACAGCACTACTCTCAGCTATCTGGACAAGAAAAATATTGTAGCAGGCGTTACCTACTGGTATTATGCTGTTGCTTATCTTGATAAGGGTAATGATATTCTTTACGGAAAAGAAGTAGACAGGCAGACTACTGTGATTGACTTGTATCTTAAAACACCATTGTCTCTTGTTCCTGAAAATGGTGACGGTCATGTAAATCTTACATGGGAAGGTGTTTCAAATGCTCAGGGCTATGAGATAGCTATAAGAAAGATCTCAAGCCGTGATTACAGCAACGAAGGTTTGCCTGAAACGGAATACGATATAATTGATCTTGGAAAAAATCTCAAATATCTGCACGACTTCCTTTACAATGGTGACACGTATGAATACAAGGTAAGAGCTTATATTGACATGAAGCAGCAAACCGCAAACGGTGAACAGCCAAGAGTTTACAGTGAATGGACAAAGCCAAGAACTGTAACAGTCGGTTTGCCTTTTGAAGCTCCTCAGAATGTTTCTGCTACCACTGTAGACGGTCAGGTCACTGTTAAATGGGATAAAACAGAAGGTGCAACAAGCTACCAGCTGTTCTATACCAACCTTACCACAGGTGAGAGTGGCAGCTTCGGCGGTCTCACAAAGGAAACATACACTCATACAAACCTTATCAACGGTCACAGATATACATATTATGTAGTTGCATACAAGGACATTACCGGTGACGGAACTTATGGTGTTCAGCATGACCCAAGTGAACCTTCAAACTCTATTACAATTAAGGTAGGTCAGGATCTTGGCATTCCGCAGGATCTTGCAGCTACAACAAAAGACGGTGAGATCAAAGTTTCATGGGCTGATGTTGAAGGTGCGGAGGGTTACATTCTTGAATACAGGATCAAGGGTACTTCAAGATGGACACAGATCGACCTCAGCAGAACAGAATTCAACCACACAAGACTTAACAACGGCGATGTTTACGAGTACAGAGTAAAGGCTTATAAAACAGTAAGCGGCGAAAGAGTTTACAGTGAGTACTCCATCATCATAAGCATGAAGGTGGGCGATACTCTTGACGCTCCAAAGGACTTCAAGGTAGTTACTACAGACGGAACAGCGATCCTTACATGGACTAAGGTCGAGGGCGCAGAGGGTTACGTTGTCTACGCATATTCCGGCGGACGCGCTTACGAGTTCGATGTAAGCAAGGAGACATTTGAGCACAGCAGTCTTGCTAACGGCGACTCCTGGACATATTATGTAAGAGCTTACAAAACTGTAAACGGCGAGAGATTTTACAGCTCTCCCACTAAGTCCATTACAGTTACAATAGGTGTTTCCCTTAATGCGGCTGTTGACCTTGTTGCTACAGCGGGAAATCACCAGATCGACCTGACATGGACCGCTGTTGACGGCGCGGAAGGTTATGTTGTTTATCTTTACAACAACAAGACTATGGAGTTTGAACCTATTGCAGTGACCTCCGGCACAGTCTACTCTCATGTAGGTCTGAAAAATGGTCAGAAGTACACTTATATGGTGGCTTCATTCAAGACGGTCAACGGTGAGCGTACCTACGGTGTATATTCAATGGCGGTATCCGCTGTACCTACTACCGGTTCAACTACCGATGTGGACAGAACTCTTAATGTAAAGGGTACATCTCCTTATGGTATCTCCCATTCCGAATATATTTCTGCAAAGGCTAATCATGACGCATTCGATGAAACAGTAGATGTTTACTTCACCACCAATACCGAATCAACAGATGCAGTCAAGGACGTACTTAAGCACTATGCAAACGGTCTTTCAAGCTTCGTGGTATATCCTTTCGATATAAGCATTTATCAGGAGGGTACTCTGATCGAGGTCAACCCGGCGGACGGCTACACAGTAACGATCACTATGCCTGTTCCGGATATTCTGATACCTTATCGTGATTACATGACAGTTATCCACGTAAGCGGCGAGGACGAAGAGGAGGAAACAGAAGAGATCGCTGAGCCTGCATGGTATGAGGTAGGAGATCAGCGTATGGAAGTTCTGCCATGTGCTATTATCGAGATCGATAATATATGGTGCATCCAGTTCAAGTGCTCAAGCTTCTCACCATATGCGTTCGTAATTTATAAGGATCATATTCAGGACGTATCTTCAGGCGACGGAATCTTCGACGGAAGTCTTGTGGGCTCATTCAATACAGGAGGTCTGCTGCTCTTTACAGCACTTCCCGATATAATGCCGCACAACAAAAAGCTTCGCGTTGTTCGTGGAAAATCCAAGAGATACCGCATCAAAAACGTGGAGAAAAAGTAACTTGTTAAGCAGAGGCAAGGGTTAAGATCAGACTCTTGCCTCTTTTGCCGAAAGAGATACAGAATAAATTAAAGTGCTGTATCCCATTTCAAATCTTTAAAGGAGTGTTTTATATGAAAAAATTAAGAAAGGTTCTGCGTTCTGTGCTGGCTCTTGCAGTGGGTGTGACGACAGCGGTTTCCATGTCCGGCTGCGGCAAGTCATACGAAACAATGATCCAGGAGCAGCCGGAGGAGTACATTTCCATGGCTTCGGAAAATACCGTCAAGTCAGTGGTAAAGGAAAACTTTGCAAATGAATACAAGATCCTGAGTGATGCTTTGAAGGATGGTACATTTACTTTCGAATTTGAGGCGGAGGGTATAAAATTCAGCGGGGAGTGCTATACAAATGAAAAAGACTGGATAAGCTCCCAGCTGTACACGCTGACAGGTAATAAGGGAACTTCCGCAAGCATTTATGCTTATACGGACAAAAATCTCATGAAGTTCGGTACAGAGGGAAAATCCGGCAGTCATATATATGATATAAATTATGATACCCTCAAGGAGAAGCTTGCTTCCTCTATATTTGCACCGGATTCCGGTTCCATGTATGCACTGGACGATTCGGATTACGAAACGTTTCTGGAGCTTGCTGTGCAGATAGATTCTGTCATCAGGGGAGAAGAAAAATCAGGACCTGAATATGAGGAAATAATTAAGGCATACTTTGACGAGCATCCCCCTGTCACTGAGGAAAATACCGATGTGACAATAAACGGTGAGACTGTTCAGGGAAATGTTTTCCGCTACGATATTCCCAAGGAGGATATTTACGATCTGGTAAGTCAGATCGTGGACGAGGCTCTCAAATATGAAAAAAATATCGTTACATCAACGGACTACTCCGAAGAAGAAATTAAGGAAGAGATGATGTCCGGATTTGACGACTATGATGATTACAAGCTCAGCATTGTTTATTCTGTGAACAGCAAGACAAATGAGCTTATGCAGGTCAATATTGATGTATCTGTTGCAGAAAAGCAGCCTGAAAAAAGCGATTCGGACGAGGATTATTATTACAACTGGTATATGAACAATAAGGCTGTATACTATATCTCCCTGAATGCTGTTTTCGGCGCTGATCCTGCAAATGCGGAAAAGCAGAGCTTTACATTCAAAATGGATGTAGATTACTATGACGACAGCGAGTATTTTGAGGACAGTTACATGGTAATTTCCGCAGATGTTGTAAAGAGTGAAAACAAAACAGAAGTGACCATCACAAGTGACGATAACGGAGAATTTGAAGCACTTGCAACCATCATTTGCGAAAAGAACGGAGACAATTACACTGTTACACTTGATGTTCCCGAGGAGGACATCACCGCTAAAATGGAGGGTACTATCGTAACCGATAATAACTCCTTTACTATGACAATAGACAGAGTTGCTCTTGTAGAAGGCTCGGCAGAGGTTGCGTACTCTCCTAAGATCGTTATCGGTGTAAAGAAGGGCGGAGAGATCCTTGTTCTTGACGCTGAAAAAGAGTTCCTTGACATTACTGAGGATGAAATGGACGCACTTATCGAAAACGCAGAAGCAGACTTTGAGGCAGTATTTGAGGAATATGCCGAGGACAGCGCTATGGGAAACTACATCAAGAAGTCAAAAATGTCTTCCGCTAATGCAAATGCGAAAATGGTTCACACAGCCCTTGCCTCTCATCTTGTACAGATCGGGATCGACAATGTTGAGATCAAAGGTGATACTATAGAGGGCAAAGGATACACCTTCACTATTGATGGTAAGAAAGTAGAATTACCGGATTACCTCGGAGAGGAATTTTCCGGTTACAGTTATGCGGAGATCAATCCGGAAACATATGCTGTATACCGTGTGGTATGGTCAGAAGATCCTATCCCCGATGAATATAAGAGACAGATCAGCTACGATGAACAGGAAAGTCTTGCTAATGATGGTATCCTGATAGGCTGCTATCCGCTTGGATAACATAAAAACAAGGGGGCTGCTGCAAAGGACGGTTTCATGAGTGAATATATCGTGAACAATAATGCAAATCATAAATTGGCACATTATTTCTGTACTCTTACTGGGGAAAACCTTTCTGAAGAAAGGTTATTC
>JAFLUJ010000320.1 GCA_022511485.1 Oscillospiraceae bacterium
CTCCATCTTTTTATACATATGCATAAGGCTTCTTTGCCGCCTGAGGCTCTCCAATGAAGCGCAAAGATAACGTATCCACTGGACAAAGCATCCGGGATAGTCCAGACCGTTATTTTCTCCTGAGAAAACTGTATATCCGAAGCATCTGTCGTTAAAATGCAGCGGGATAAAGTAAAATGCTTTCGGAGCGTCGTGCTCTTCGTAAAGTGCAGGTAGCATTTCCGACAGTTCAAAGGTACAGTCAAGATTTATGCGGGCATCGTCGCCTTTCTTGCGAAGTGGAAGCAGCATTGTTTGTGTATATCCCTTTGTTCTGTACTTACGGTTCTGGTCGGTTTCTCCCATATTATCCCAATCCTCGTTGAGACAGATATACAGATCCGATTTCTGTCCTATCATATAAGCATACCATGCTACAGTTCCCATATATGCTTCAAGGTCTGTTTTAGTAATAAGTGATTCCAGCATAAAGTTGGAGTCCGAATTAAAGTCACCGTAATAATTTTCGGCAAACCATCTTCCTCGCTTTTTGCGGAACTCCTCAGCAGCGTTATGATGGCAGCCGCAGCTCATTCCAAGGATAATATTTGCTTCACATTTTTTATCGGTGAATTTTTTCCCGGTTATAAGGCTGTCGATCATCCATACAGCTCTTCTTCCGGTGTCATCCGCCGGAATGTATGAGGAAGTCATACAGGGTATATAATTTATTCCTTCAATAATTGAATCATATCCGGTCACAGCTATATCTTCCGGAACTTTGTATCCGCGCTTTTTAAGTGCTTCGCAGACACTGATCGCCATAGTATCGCTTCCGCAGGCGATAGCCTGAGGCATAGGACGGGGGTCATTGACAAGGGATTCCACTACCTCTTCTCCCTTAAAGTACCAGAAGTCTCCGTAAAATACCCTGCTCTGGTCAATAGGGAGGTTATGCTCAACGAGGGCTTCATAATATCCGGTAAGTCTGTTTGTTGCATGGGGATGTCCCTTGATACCGGTCATAAAGGCAATATCAGTAAGATTATGTACTTCGATCAGATGAGAAACTATCTTTTTGATATTCTGAACATCGTCAGTAAAAACACTGTCGAAATTATTATTTTCTATATCTACTGAAACTACAGGTTTTTTGAACTTTTCAAGAATGTCCTTTTCCACTCTTTTATCGCTGCCGGCTACGCGTATTGTATCGGGAACGAAAATAACTCCGTCCAGAACGGAATAATTTATCATTGAGAATATACTGGCTTCGCCTTCATGCCACTCATCGGAAAGACCTTCCTTTATCAGAGTTGAAAATATGGCGACATCATAATTAAGCTGAAAAGCTTCATCCAATATACCGGACAGAAGCCTTGCCTGATATGGTGAATCAGGCTGGGAAGTAATAACTCCAAGAAGTTTGCGGTTTTTTTTCAATGGGAACGACCTCCGGAAATATATATACAAATAATAACAAATATATAGCTATGATGTAATATTTTATACTGTTTTTTTCAGATCATTGACAGATCAGAAATTACTATAATAATATTTTACCATAATTTTTTTTATTTGTCACTATGCTTTTTTAAATAAAGTACACAGAACGTGACGAAATTTCAGAAAAACTTTTATGCAATTTGACAAAATTTTAACAATGTTGTTTACATCTCAATTAAGTTTTAAACAAATTTATAAAAAATCGGTAAAAAATTAACCAATAAGAAAGATGTAAAAGATATAATATTTTTGAGACTTTTGTATTCGATCATGTTTTAGGGAAGTTTGTTATGAAATTTACATATAGGCATACCCTTGCGGCGTGCTATACAGGATATATCACACAGGCTATTGTAAACAACCTTTCGCCGCTGCTTTTCCTTACATTTAACAGTATTTTCGGAATATCTCTTGAAAAGATAGCTCTGCTTATTTCAGCGAACTTTGTTATACAGATACTGACCGACCTGTGTTCGACAAAAATTGTGGACAGGTTTGGTGTAAGAGCTTCGATAACTGCGGCTCATGTTTTTGCAGCTGCCGGACTTGCAGGTATGGGGATCTTCCCGTATCTGCTGCCTGACCCTTTTGCAGGACTTGTTCTGTCTGCTGCTCTCTGCGCAGTCGGCGGGGGACTTACGGAAGTCCTTATCAGTCCTATTGTGGATTCTCTGCCGGGCGATGCAAAGGCTTCGGCTATGAGCCTGCTCCATTCTTTTTACTGCTGGGGACAGGTTTCGGTGGTACTGCTGTCAACTCTGTTCTTTAACATTGCCGGTATAGAAAACTGGCGTATCCTTGCGGCTTTATGGGCAATCGTTCCCGCTGCAAACATTTTTCTTTTCGTGAAAGTTCCTCTTTGTCCGTTTGTTGACGACGATGCTGAGGAAATCCCTCTGAAAACACTGTTTTCAAGCGGAGCTTTCCTGTTATTTTGTATCCTCATGGTATCTGCCGGAGCTTCCGAGCTTGCGGCTTCCCAGTGGGCTTCCCTTTTTGCTGAGTCCGGACTTGGAGTTTCAAAAACGGTGGGGGATCTGCTCGGACCTTGTATGTTTGCGGCGCTTATGGGCTTGGCAAGGCTTTGCTATGGGATATTCGGGAAAAAGATAAGGCTTGCCCCGGTAATAGCGGCAAGCTCTGTTCTGTGTATAATAAGCTATATATTAATGGTATTTTCTCCCTTGTCATGGCTTTCTCTTGCCGGATGCGGGCTATGCGGTCTGTCGGTAGGAATAATGTGGCCGGGAATTTTCAGCATTGCTTCGGAAAAATACCCGTCCGGGGGAACGTCCATGTTTGCTGTACTGGCTCTTGCCGGGGACATTGGCTGCTCGTCAGGACCGGGACTTGTAGGCATATTTGTAAATGCTTCCGAAAGCGGGGCAGGATGGATAGCCGGATTATTCCCGGGGATAGAGGCGTCCCTGGCAGGTCTCAGAACGGGACTTCTTTTCGCGGCGGTATTTCCTCTTATAATGCTTACAGGGATACTGTGCTGTTCTGTGACTAAAAAGCCGGAGGATAAATAAATTTATCGGAAAGACAGGTTATTACTCTGCTATTGTGACTTCAAAGGTTCTGAGAACTTCTCCGCTTTCCTTTAGCGAGACGGTAAGAGAGGCTTTTCCGGCAGAAGCTCCTGCAAGGGGAAAGCTTCCGCTGAATGAGCTGCTGTTTCGTATGTTTTCGCAGTCTGCCGAAACAGAGGCTCCTGAGCTGTCGGTAAAAGTGATGACCATAGTGACAGCAGGCGAGGGGGAATCAGTTCCTGCGGTACAGTATAAAATAAGAGTATCATTTTTCCGGAAAACGGTGGTATAATAATTTTTTGATGCAACAGATCCATCGGCGTACCAGCTGCTGCCTGAAATGTTTTCTTTACGCTTTATACTGTCAGAATAATTTCCCAGCATTGCGAAAACAGAACGTGCAGAAGCCGGATCTGTTTCTTCAAGGGATCTCCCAAGCTCGTATCTTGAGCTGTATACCTTTGCGGCTGAATCCTTGTATGAACCGGAATTTCTGAACATTGCCGCTGCTGACGCAAAATCTCCATTTTCAAAGCATTTTTCTCCGTATTTGTATGAGTTTTGGATAAACAGATCCTTTGCATCATTGAAATCCCCAAGGAAATAAAATCCCCGGACGGTTTCCTCGGAGGCTCCGTTATTTTTATACTCGGAACTGTAAAAGTCATAGGTACAGCTGTCAGCCAGCTGGGCGGAATCCTTGTAATTTCCCAGACGATAGAAATTATCAGCTGCCACCTTATAAGAGCCTTCGGACATTGCTTTTGACGCTCCCAGATAAATATACTCGGAAACAGTCTTCTTACTGCAAAATTTCTCCGCTGTCCTTGCGGCGGCAAAATAGTTTCCCTCTTCGGCAAGTGCTTCCGCTTTACGGAGAGCGGTCTTTTCGGCAAGCTCGGATCTTCCCGCAGCTGCATATACCGACATTGCGGCGTCAAAGCTGCCGTCGTCTGCATAGCTTTCCGCGATACGAAGCATACATTCACGAGCCAGGTCGTCAGAATCTGCGTATCCGTCAAGAGATGTAAAGGCATCGGCGGCTTCCGGGTAAAGCTCCTTATCCATCATCTCTATTGCAGTTTTATAACGGCATCTTATTACGTAGTTTTCGCTTCTGCTATAGTCTCCCAATTGAGAAAAAATATCTTCGGCAGAATTGTAATCTCCATTTGAGTAGAGCGTTTCGGCGTTTTTGTATCTTATAGCCGGAACTATGTAATTAGGTATGCAATAGGCTATTATTACCAGAACGGCAATGATGAGAATGGTTATTATAAGAGATATTATGGAAACAACTGGGATCTCACGCCTTAAAGGCTTTAAATTGATGTGAGTTATCTCCTTCATTGTAGGTTCTTTTACAACGAAGAGATCCTCTGTTTCATTGAATTTCTCGGCAAATTCTGAGATCTCCGCCCGGCAGTAAGGACAGTATCTTGCTTTATCCCTTATTTTTTTTCCGCATTTTCTGCATACCATTCCGGGCACCTCCTTATGCGGCGTCTTTTATATATTTAAAGTTTAACCTAAATACTATGTAAAGTCAAGATGAATTTTGACGATGATAATACTATGCAAATTTTTACAATAATGGCAAATTGTATTATTTGCTGTAGAGGACAATATATAATGTTGATTTTTTGTTAAGAAAATTATTGACAAACGAACTGAAATCGGTTATAATAAAATAGTGTATTGATAATTTTAATTCTTTATCTGTCAATAGACAAAGCCTATTGACAGATCCGCCTGCACAAGCGGCTGTCAAAATCATAGATTTTGACAGAATTAACATTGAACGGCTTTTCCGGCGGCTGCGCCGCCGCGCCGTATATGATACGGCGCATTTCAAAGAAAGACTTTGTCTTTCTTTGAAATGAAAAATAGTATAAAATAATGGAATAACTATACGTTTTAAAAGGTGGAATAACTAATATGGGTATTTTTGACGGTCTTTTCGGAAGCTACAGTAAAAGAGAGCTTGCTAAAATTGAACCGATAAAAAACCGGGTGCTGAACCTTGAAGATGAATATGCTGCAATGTCAGAGGAAACTCTTAAGTCTCAGACTGGTATATTAAAGAAAAGACTTGCTGACGGTGAGACGCTTGATGATATACTTCCGGAGGCTCTTGCTACGGTTCGTGAGGCTGCATGGCGCGTTCTGGGAAAAAAGCCCTTTCCTGTTCAGATCATAGGCGCTATTGTTCTTAATCAGGGTCGTATCGCTGAAATGAGAACAGGTGAAGGTAAAACTCTGGTTGCCTGCTGTGCTTCTTATCTCTGTGCTCTGGAGGGCAAGGGTGTTCATGTTGTAACTGTAAATGATTACCTTGCTAAGTTCCAGTCTGAGGAAATGGGTAAGGTCTACCGTTATATGGGTCTTACTATTGGATGTATCCTCCATGACCTGAATAATGATGAGCGTCGGGCGGCTTATAACTGCGACATTACTTACGGTACAAACAACGAGTTCGGTTTTGACTATCTCCGTGATAACATGGTAATATATAAGAGCGAAAAGGTTCAGCGTGAACACCATTTCGCAATTGTGGATGAGGTAGACTCTATCCTTATAGACGAAGCGAGAACGCCGCTTATCATTTCCGGTAAGGGAGATAAATCCACAGAGCTTTACACCCTGGCGGACAAATTTGCCAAGGGTCTGAAGCCTTATGTAGTTGTAGAAATGGACAACAAGGTAGATCAGGAGGAAGCTTCTGAAAACTGCGACTATATCATAGATGAAAAGGCTAAGACTGCTACTATCACAAGACAGGGTGTTAAAAAGGCTGAGAAGTACTTCAATGTCATCAACCTGTACGACGCTGAAAACTCTACTCTGCTGCACCATGTAAATCAGGCGCTTAAAGCAAACGGCGTCATGAAGCTTGACATAGACTATGTTGTCAAGGACGGCGAGGTAATCATCGTTGATGAATTTACCGGACGTCTTATGATGGGACGCCGTTTCAATGACGGTCTGCACCAGGCTATTGAGGCTAAGGAGGGTGTAAAGGTCGCTCATGAATCCAAGACGCTGGCAAGTATTACTTTCCAGAACTACTTCCGTCTGTATACAAGGCTCTCCGGTATGACCGGTACTGGTATGACGGAAGAAGAGGAGTTCAAGGAGATCTACAAGCTGGACGTAATTGAGATCCCTACGAACCGTCCTGTTCAGCGTATAGACCACTCCGATGTTGTTTTCAAGACAGAGCATGGAAAATTTCTGGCGGCTATACGTCAGATAGAGGAATGTCATGCAAAGGGTCAGCCTGTGCTTGTTGGTACAGTTTCCATTGAAAAATCTGAGATACTTTCTACTATGCTTTCCAGAAAGGGTATCAAGCATAACGTTCTTAACGCAAAGCAGCATGAAAGAGAAGCGGAGATCGTTGCTCAGGCAGGAAAATACGGTGCGGTAACTATCGCAACGAATATGGCAGGTCGTGGTACGGATATTATTCTGGGCGGTAACGCCGAATTTATGGCTAAGGCTCAGATGAGAAAGCAGGGAATGGAAGAAGCTCTTATCAACGAGGCTGTAAGCTATGCTGAAACAGATGATGAAGAGATTCTTGAAGCAAGAAAGACTTACAGGGAGCTTTACGATAAATACAGTGAAGAGATCAAGGAAAAGGCTGAAAAGGTAAAGGAAGCAGGCGGTCTGTTCATTCTTGGTACAGAGAGACATGAATCCCGTCGTATCGACAATCAGCTCCGCGGACGTGCCGGACGTCAGGGCGACGTGGGAGAAAGCCGTTTCTTCCTGTCACTTGAAGACGATCTTATGCGTCTTTTCGGCGGTGACAGGATCACCGGCATGATGGAGGCTTTCAAGGTCGAGGAAGATATGCCTATTGAAGCCAAGATGCTTACTAAGGTAATTGAATCCTCCCAGAAAAAGGTCGAGGGCAGAAACTTCGCTATACGTAAGAACGTT
>JAFLUJ010000321.1 GCA_022511485.1 Oscillospiraceae bacterium
ACGTTTTGAACGGAAACAACATAATTGCGTTGAAAACAGTCCACCGGACTGTTTTGAAATTCACCCCTTGCGGAGCGCAAATAAAGGGGCTTTCCGCCCTCTGCGGAGGGCGGCGAGGGCTCTGCCCCTCGACCCCGCGAGCTGGGCTCAGCTCGACCAGCTATGCAATTTTGCGCACGGCGCAAAATTGAAAAACTTCTCCGCTAAATTATGATTTATCTTACTATTCTAATAACTTCTGAAAAATTACTGTTTTCCCCCTTTTATTTTGCAAAAAAATATGTTATAATAAACTGTAAACATATATTTTTGCGTCTCAAGAGGTGTACAATGGCGGAAACTGTAATAAATGTGGAAAATATTGAGCAAACGATCGCTCTTTTCGGAAATTATGATGAAAATATAAACCTGCTCCAACGACAGTATAATGTAGCAGTCCTGAACCGGGGTAGTGACATAAGAATAAGCGGCGGCGAATCCGAGGTGACAAAGGCTCGCTCTGCTATAGAGGCTCTGCTGAAGCTGATAAAAAAAGGTGAGACCATCAATGAACAGAATATCCGCTATGTCAGCTCTATGGTTGACGAGGGCGTTCAGGAGCAGGTGGCTCAGCTTGCAGACGGAGGTATATGCGTCACTTCAAGCGGAAAGGTCGTAAAAGCAAAAACTCTGGGTCAGAAAAAATATGTGGACGCTATCGCTAAAAACACTATAGTTATGGGTGTTGGTCCTGCGGGAACGGGTAAGACCTATCTTGCGGTAGCTATGGCGGTTAAGGCTTTCAAGGCACATGAAGCAACAAAGATAATCCTTACACGTCCGGCGGTGGAAGCCGGCGAGAAGCTGGGATTTCTCCCGGGCGATCTCCAGAATAAGGTAGACCCCTATCTTCGTCCCCTTTATGACGCGCTTTTTGATATGTTCGGTGCGGATGCTTTCGCAAGGCACATGGAACGGGGCAGCATTGAGGTCGCTCCTCTTGCTTATATGCGCGGAAGAACTCTGGACGATTCCTTTATTATCCTTGATGAGGCTCAGAACACCACAAGAGAGCAGATAAAGATGTTCCTGACCCGTCTGGGTTTCAACAGCAAGATGGTCATAACGGGAGATATAACTCAGATAGACCTTCCGGACAGCAAAAAGTCCGGACTTATTGACGCCATGCACATACTGAAAAACGTAGATGATATATGTATTACAAGATTTACTGAAAAGGATGTAGTTCGCCACAAGCTTGTACAGGATATTATAAAGGCTTATGAAAAGGCGTACAACGAAAGAAAGGGTTAATTAAATGCCAAGACTTAAGGTTATGATAAGGAATAATCAGAAAAAAATCAAGCTCCCTACCGGGCTTCGTCTTCTGGTCAGAAAATGCTGTCAGGCGGTTCTGGTGACAGAAGAGTTTGACAAGCCTGCGGAGGTAAGCGTTTCATTTGTTGATAACAGGGAGATACGCAGTCTTAACAGGCTTTACCGGGATAAGGACAAGTCTACGGACGTGCTTTCCTTTCCATTGGGAGAAAACGGCGTCTATGATATGAACAATGAAACAGGAGCGCTTCTGCTGGGAGATGTAGTTATCTCCATAGAAACAGCCATCAGGCAGGCGAGGATGTACAACCACTCACTTGAAAGAGAGGTGGGCTTCCTGACAGTTCATTCTATGCTGCACCTTCTTGGATACGACCATGAAACAACTCCTCTGGAGGCTGCAAAAATGCGGGAAAAGGAAGAGCTTATTTTAGAGCATCTTGGACTTACCCGTCATAAAGAATACTCGGAAATAATATGAGGGACTTTTTTAAAGCGTTTTTGTATGCGGGACAGGGGATCGTCTCTGCGGTAAAGGGACAGAGAAATTTAAGGATACACTTAACAGCGGCGGTGTACGTCACAGCGTTTTCGTTTTTCTATGAGCTGTCCGGAACGGATTATGTTCTGCTTATGCTGACATTCTCCTCTGTAATTTCAGCAGAGCTTATCAATACGGCAATTGAAGCGGCGGTAGATATATGCTCCCCGGAGAAAAACAGTCTTGCAAAGCTTGCAAAGGACGCTGCTGCGGGAGCTGTCCTTGTGACAGCGATATTCGCGGTGATAACCGGACTTATACTGTTTCTGGACATTGATGTGATCAAAAGCATCATCGCATACTACAGTCAAAATATTCCGGCTCTGCTGGGACTTATCGTTTCGGCGATCCTTGCCGGTATCTTTATTGTGCGTCCGCAAAAGGACAAAAAAGAAAGGAAATAATATGGCTTCTGAGATAGGATTTATAGCTATTGTAGGACGGGCAAACGCGGGGAAATCATCGCTGCTGAACGCTCTTACAGGAGAAAAGATAGCTGCTGTAAGCGGCAAGCCCCAGACCACCCGGACAAGGATAACCGGCATTGTCACTGAGGGGGAAACTCAGTATGTTTTTATGGATACTCCCGGTATCCACAAGGCAAGGACAAAACTTGGCGAGCATATGAACAAGGCGGTAAAGGATTCCGCTTCCGATGTGGATCTTATTCTTATGGTGGCTGATGTCACCAGAAAGATCGGCGAAAATGAAACGGACATAATAAAAAGCTTCGGAAAGGGCAGAAGCGTAATACTTATTCTCAACAAGATAGACCTTGTAAAGGATAAGGAGCAGGTGGCGGTAAAGATCGCCGAGTACAGCTCTCTTTATGATTTCGACACGATAATTCCCATAAGCGTCATTCAGAATGACGGTGTGGACATTGTCCGCAGTGAGGTGAAAAAGTACGTTAAGGAGGGTCCTCATTATTTTCCGGACGACTCCTTTACAGATCAGCCGGAAAAGGTCCTTGCGGCGGAGATCGTCAGGGAAAAGATACTTAACCTTATGAGTGATGAGATTCCCCATGGTATTGCTGTCACCATTGAGGACATGAGCGAGCGGGTTGATAAAAGCAATGAGGATATTCTGGATATTTCCGCTGTTATCTATTGCGAGCGGGATTCCCACAAGGGTATGGTCATCGGCAAGGGCGGGGCTATGCTCAAGAAGATAGGTCAGCTTGCAAGAGAGGATCTTGAACGGTTCTTTGAGATAAAAGTAAATCTCCAGTGCTGGGTAAAGGTCAAGGAGGACTGGAGAAACAGGGAAGGGCTTATCCGGAATTTCGGTCTGGACTGATGTAAAGACATCTGTTTGAATGTGCTTTACTGTATGTCTATCAAATAATTCCACTAATATGTGACATCAACAGGGAAATAATTATAGTAAACACTTTTTACAGGGCAGAATAATGTAAAGCGGAACAGTGTTAAGAAAAAAGCTTTACATATTTGACGAAGCCCTTTTTACGGAGGTTTACTATGATAGATAACTACGATGAAAATAAATGGAATAAATTTGAGCTTAGCGGACGGGTGACGGATTACCTTGATTACAAGGGAGTACCCACAAAATATTTTTCCAACATCAAAGGGGAACATTCTGATGCTGATAACGGTGGAGGGTCTGGTAATAGCGGAACGCAATTACGGTGAAAGTGACAGGTTCATAGACATTCTCACTGCTGAGTACGGCGTTATAGAAATATGCGTCAGAGGCGCGCGGAAGCTTGCCGGCAGAAACAACGCCTCCACTCAGCTTTTCTCCTATGCAAGATTCTGCTTCAACAAGAAGGGAGAAAGGTACAGCCTTAACAGCAGTGAGCCTATACGGGTGTTCTATGAGCTGCGTCTGGACATGAAAAAGCTGGCTCTGGCGGAGTATTTTATAGAGGTGTCAAGATACTGTGTTACCACAGGACAGTCCGCAAGGGATATTATGAGCCTGCTGCTCAATTCGCTCCATTTCCTGTCAAAGGATCTGCGGAGCTGTGAATTTCTGAAAAGCGTATTTGAGATGCGTTTTATGTCGGAAATAGGTATGCTTCCCCAGCTTATCGGATGTCGTGATTGCTACAGGTACGATACTGAGGAGATGTTTTTCATGGCAGACAGAGCCTGTCTTCTATGCGGTGAGCATTTTTATGAGAGAGGCTTTGAGGAAAACGAATATCATATAAGGCTTACTCCATCGGTATTTCAGGCTTTACAGTTTATCTGTCTTGCGGAGATGAAAAGGATATTCAATTTCAGGCTGGGAGACGACTCTCTGCGGCTGCTCAATGAGATAACGGAGAAATATATTCTTACAAGACTTTCAAGGGGATTTAAAACTCTTGATTTTTACAATGAATTATGTAAAACAGACGACACAAGTGCGACTGGAGGATAAAATTAATACTATGAATAAATATTACACATCTTTAGAATTACATAAAATACTTGAAATGCTGGCGGAGGAGACCTCCAACCAGGCAACAAGAGAGATGGCTCTTTCCTTAGAGCCGGTAACCGATGTGGATGAAGTAAAGCGGGAGGTTAAAAAGACCTCCGACGCCTTTGATCTGTCGGTAAAATACGGAACTCCTGCATTTTGCGGGTTCAAGGATGTACGGGGTTCTCTTAACAGGGCGAAGTCGGGGTCAAGTCTTACGCTCCGGGAGCTTCTTGACATTGCTCAGATGCTTTATCAGATAAGGATGCTTTCCGACTGGCACATATCCTGCGATGGAGAGGAGACTTCCATAGGGTATCTTTTTACCTCGCTGTCTCCCAACAAATATCTGGAGGAGAAGATCAAAAACGCCATTATATCTGAGGATGAGATCTCAGACATGGCAAGCTCTGCGCTGGCAAACATAAGAAGAAAGATCGCTCAGGCGGGAGTGAAAATAAGGGAAAGTCTGGATAAGCTGGTCAAAAGCTCGGAAGTCCAGAAGTCCTTACAGGAAAACATTGTTACAATGCGTGACGGAAGATATGTTCTTCCTGTCAAGGCGGAGCACAAGGGAAACATTCAGGGACTTGTTCATGCTACCTCTTCAAGCGGCGCTACCTATTTCGTAGAGCCTATTTCCGTTGTTGAGGCAAACAACGAGATACGTGTCCTCCAAGGCGAAGAACAGGAGGAGATAGAGCGCATCATTGCAGAGCTCAGCTCTGACTGCGCTGCCTGTGCTGACGCTATGGCAGAGGACTATCTTACCTGTGCGGAGCTTAATCTGTACTTTGCGAAATCCAATCTGGCTGCGAAAATGCGGGCAAGCGTTCCGGAGATCTCAGATGACGGCAGAATTGATCTGAAAAAGGCACGTCACCCTCTTATTGATAAAAATAAGGTAGTCCCCGTTGATATAAAGCTGGGATATGATTATCAGGCTCTTATCGTGACCGGTCCGAACACGGGCGGAAAGACCGTCCTGCTTAAAACAACTGGTCTGCTTACTGCAATGACCATGTGCGGACTGCTTATTCCCGCGGGAGACGGCAGCAGGGTGTCCGTATTTGAAAATATACTGGTTGACATCGGAGACAGTCAGAGCATCGAAAACAGTCTGTCCACATTCTCCTCCCACATCGGAAATGTTGTGGAGATCCTTGGCATTGCGGATTCACGCTCCCTTATACTTTTTGACGAGCTTGGTTCAGGCACTGACCCGGTAGAGGGTGCGGCTCTGGCAGTTGCCATCATTGAAGATCTGAAAAGCAAGGGAAGCAGGCTTCTGGTCACTACCCACTATCAGGAGCTGAAGCTGTTTGCTATAGAGGGGGAGGGGATCGAAAACGCTTCCTGCGAGTTTGATACCTCCACGATGCAGCCTACCTACAGGCTTATCATAGGCTCTCCCGGAAAGTCCAACGCTTTTTCTATTTCCTCAAAGCTTGGTATGCCGGACAGCGTTATCTCACGTGCGAACAGTCTGGTCTCTACGGAAAATCAGCGGTTTGAGGAGGTCATCGCTCAGCTTGAGGATTCCCGCGTTCGCCTTGAAACCAGAGAGCAGGAAGTCAATGCCCTCAAACGGGAGCAGGAGGAGAAGATCGCTGTTCTTGAAAAGGAGCTGGACGACCTTAACAAGCGTAAGGACGAAGAAATTTCCAAGGCAAGAACGCAGGCAATGCGCATTGTGGAAAGCTGCCGTATGCAGGCGGATGCTCTTATTGACGAGCTGGGCGACATCAAAAAGCAGAAGGACAAGGAGAATTTCTCCCAGCTTGTGGTGGGTGCGCGGTCAAAAAACAAGTCTGCACTTAATAAAATGTTCGATACTGCAAATCCTGTAACTGCTGCGGAGCATAAGGAGTACGTTCCGCCCCGTCCCTTCAAGCGGGGAGACAACGTTATGATAGTGGGGATAAATAAAAAGGGTATCCTTGCAGGCGACCCGGATTCCTCCGGTATGGTGTTTGTTCAGTCCGGGGTCATGAAAACCAAGATAAGCGTAAGCAAGCTGCGGCTTATTGAGCCGGAAAAGGTCACATATCAGGGAAAAAAGGTTTCTACAAAGGGTGTACGGAGCAAGATGGAGCGTTCTGCTTCCATGGAGCTTGACATAAGGGGTCATGCTGTTGACGAGGGTATTTTTGAGGTGGATATGTTCATCGACAATGCTATACTTTCCGGGGTGGGTCTGATAACCGTTATCCATGGCAAGGGTACGGGGGTTCTCAGGCAGGGTATACAGAGACATCTGAAATCCCATCCGTCGGTAAAAAGCTTCCGCCCGGGGCGTTATGGAGAAGGGGAAGACGGGGTAACAGTAATAGAGCTAAAATAAACAGGTCGGTGATATGTATGAAAGCTAAAACAATTTTCGTTGGGATCATTGCGGTTTCTTTGTTATTATCTGCGTGTGCAGCTATGGGAAATGGTACTTCTCCTGAAACGGCAGAAACTTCCGGATCAGTTCCGGTACTTATACCGTATGAAACGGCAGGAGTAGTTGAAACACCTGAAGGTGTTGAGGTTGTTCAGCTTAC
>JAFLUJ010000322.1 GCA_022511485.1 Oscillospiraceae bacterium
CAGTGAAAACTCGGAGACAAACGCATTAGCGTTTGTCATGCCCCCATATCAAGGGGGCGTGTGAGATATTGGAGGATTTTGTAATATGAAAAACATTGTAGTGCTTGTCTCCGGAGGGGGAACGAATTTACAAGCTCTTATTGATGCTGAAAATGCAGGGCAGATAAAGGGCGGCAAGATCACCTGCGTTATATCCTCAAAGCCGGATGCTTATGCTATCAGACGGGCTGAGTTTAGTGGTATCCCTCATAGGGTAGTTGCAAGAGAGGATTATCCGGACGTTCACGAATACAGCAAGGCTGTGCTTGACGCTCTTAATCAGGAACGGGCTGATCTTGTGGTATATGCGGGCTTTATGACCATTCTGGACGAAACCATATGTCAGGCATATCCCAATAAGATGATAAACGTCCATCCTTCGCTTATCCCATCTTTCTGCGGAAAGGGCTTTTACGGGCTTCACGTACATGAAGCTGTCCTTGAAAAGGGTGTGAAGCTTACAGGAGCAACTGTTCATTTTGTTACTGAGGTATGTGACGGAGGTCCTATTATCCTTCAGGAAGCGGTTCCGGTCAAAAATGGGGACACACCCGAAATTCTCCAGCGGAGAGTTATGGAAAATGCAGAGTGGAAAATTCTTCCCAAGGCGGTATCTTTGTTCTGTCAGGATAAAATAAAAGTGGAGAATGGTATTGCAATAGTAACCGGAGAATGATTTGTTCTGAGTGTCCGATCTGAAAAGGGGGAGTGTCATCAATGAACGAGGAAAAATTCACGGGCAAGGCGGATGTGTATGACAAGTTCCGACCCTCCTATCCGAAGGAGCTTATCGACATTCTTTATGAAAAGACACAGGCTGATACGGTTGCTGATATTGGCGCTGGGACAGGTATCTTTACGAAATGTCTTTCAGCTAAGCCCTGGAAGATAACCGCTGTCGAGCCTAATGCCGATATGCTGGAGATACTGAAACAGCGGGCATCATTTGCGGAGATAATAAATGCTCCCGCTGAAAATACAGGGATACCCTCCGGGACGATAGATCTTGTTACAGCGGCGCAGGCGTTTCACTGGTTCGACAAGGAAAAATTCAAGGCGGAGTGTCAGAGAATTTTTACTCCAAAAGGACATCTTGCAATTATCTGGAATACTCACGGCAAAAACGAATTCCGGTACGAGCGTGACAGGATATTTGACAAATACTGCGGAATGAGCAACAGCATGAAGGGAAGCACCACCGAGGGTGACAAATTACTGCGGAACGGGTATTTTTCCGGAATGGAATTTTACTGCATTGACAACAATATGAACATGAACGAGGAACAATTTATCGGGTATTCACTTTCCCACTCATATGCAATAAAAGCTGATAACGAAAATTACGAAAAATTTGTGGATGAGCTGCGTAATGCGTTTGCAAAATTCCAGCATAACAGTACGGTGGAATTTCCCCAGAAAACGGAATGTTATTTAGGGCGTTTCATATAGTTAAGCAAACTGATTTAAGATCAATGTATATTACTTTTTTGTCTCCGTAATCGGGGCGGAAAAGTTAATTAAATAAATATTTGGAGGAATGATCATGATAACAAAAACAATCAAGGAAGAACTGAACAGCATGGATTACCACGGCAGGGGAATCATTATCGGAAAATCTGCTGACGGAAAAAAAGCGGTCACTGCTTATTTTATCATGGGCAGAAGTGAAAACAGCCGTAACCGCGTTTTCGTCGAGGATGGCGAGGGTATAAGAACTCAGGCTTTTGACCCTTCAAAAATGACCGATCCCCATCTTATTATTTATGCTCCGGTTCGTGTTATGGGAAGCAAGACTATCGTTACAAACGGAGATCAGACAGACACTATCTACGATCTTATGGACAAGCAGATGACCTTTGAGCAGTCCCTGCGTACAAGAGAGTTTGAGGACGACGCTCCCAACTACACTCCGAGAATTTCGGGAATAATTCACCTTGATGATAACGATATGCACTTTGCAATGTCCATACTGAAAAGTGCGGACGGAGACGGTTCTGCTTGTCAGAGATACACTTTCGCTTACAATAATCCTATATGCGGAAAGGCAAAGTTTATCCACACATATGCTGCTGCGGGAGACCCGCTTCCCAGCTTTGAGGGTGAGCCTAAAAATCTGGAGCTTCCCGATGTTTCTATTGATGAGCTGACAAAGCTTATCTGGGAAAATCTCAACGAGGAAAACAAGGTGTCCCTGTTTGTAAGATATATTGACCTTGACACAGGTAAATACGAAAGCAGGATAGTAAACAAAAATAAGTAAAAAATGCTGATGTCCCCATATCAACAATTATCAGGAGGAGTTTAAAATGTCTAAAGAAATGCTTTTAAAATACGGATGTAACCCAAATCAGAAGCCGTCCAGAATTTATATGGCTGACGGGGGAGAGCTCCCCATCGAAGTCCTTAACGGAAATCCCGGATATATCAATCTGCTGGACGCTTTCAACGGCTGGCAGCTTGTAAGCGAGCTTAAAAAGGCTACAGGAATATGCGCGGCGACTTCCTTCAAGCACGTTTCTCCGGCGGGAGCGGCTGTAGGTCTGCCTCTTACGGACACTCTGAAAAAAATCTACTGGGTGGACGATCTGGGAGAGCTTTCTCCTCTTGCCTGTGCATATGCAAGAGCAAGAGGCGCGGACAGAATGTCCTCCTATGGTGATTTTATCGCTCTTTCCGATGTCTGTGATGTCCCCACTGCAAAGATGATACAGCGTGAGGTCTCCGACGGAGTTATCGCTCCCGGCTACGAGCCGGAGGCTCTTGAGATCCTCAAATCAAAGAGAAAGGGAACATACAACGTAATCAAAATTGATGAAAATTATGTTCCTGCTCCTGTTGAGACAAAGCAGGTTTACGGTATCACATTTGAGCAGGGAAGAAACGCTCTTGATATTAATGAAAAGCTTCTTGAAAATGTTGTTACCGACAACAAAAACATTCCAGATGATAAAAAGCGTGATCTGGTCATTTCCCTTATCACTCTTAAATACACACAGTCCAACAGCGTGTGCTATGTAAAGGACGGTCAGGCTGTGGGAATCGGTGCGGGACAGCAGTCAAGAATTCACTGTACACGTCTTGCGGGAAACAAGGCGGACATCTGGTGGCTGAGACAGTCTCCAAAAGTAATGGGCTTGCAGTTCAAGGATGACATCCGTCGGGCTGACAGGGACAACACAATAGATGTGTACATCTCCGATGAATATATGGACGTTCTTGCAGAGGGCGAGTGGCAGAAGTATTTCACTGTTAAGCCGGAGGTCTTCACCAAGGAGGAGCAGAAGGAGTGGCTTGCTAAAAATACCGGTATGTGTGTAGGCTCTGACGCGTTCTTCCCATTCGGAGACAACATTGAGCGTGCCCGGAAGTCCGGTGTTGAGTACATTGCACAGCCCGGCGGCTCTATCCGTGACGACAATGTTATAGAGACCTGCAACAAGTACAATATTGCAATGGCATTTACGGGGATACGTCTCTTCCACCACTAAGGCAGGGAAGCCCCTGCGGTCAGAGTCACCCCAAAATTTGGTGAGTACGAAATGTTTACACTTTCAATCCCCCTCAAGGGGGAGGGTGACTGAAAATGGAGGTTATACATATGCCTTTTCCAAAATCGGTAAAGATCGCCGCAATAGCTTCCCAGTCGGTCATAGTTCTGTGGGTAGTTTTAACCGTTCTTGCAAGCCTGTTTCAGGATGATCTGCTCAAATTTTATATAGACAGCAGCACTATTGAAAATACGAACAGAACAGGTTCATGGTCGGTCATTATACGCTGTATTGCCGCCATTATCGTTGGTGTTGCAAATATGCTTATTTGCTGCAAAAAGACTGTTCACACGCCGCTTATTATGACTTCTGTTACGGCTGGGCTGCTGCCTGTTGTTGTAAATTCTGTTTCTATCAGACAGAGGCTGGTGGTTTCCATGGACAGCATAGATGAATTTACGCGGTTGTCTGCGGTTTTGAATATGGAATCCATTCTTGCTTACTTTCTTTCGGCCGCATTATTGATTACAATTGCATCAGGAGCGGTTTACGCTTTCGCAAAAAAGAACTGCTCCGAAATAAAAGAGGATGAATCATATGAAATTACCAACAATTGAAACGGAACGTCTAATACTTCGTCCGCTGACTATAGATGATGCGGAAGCTGTTTTTGAATGGACGGGAGACGAACGTGTTACAAAATATATGGTCTACAGTACATACGATTCTGTGGAGCAGGTGATAGAGTGGCTCAAAACCGTTAAAAATATATTCGGTTATGTGAGAAAATCTGACGGCTTGCTCATCGGCAGCGGAGAAATAACTCCAGATTCCAGAGGAGACGATTTCTGGGGCTTCGGGTATAATTTCCGGTACGACTGCTGGGGAAACGGTTATGCTACAGAAGCCACCAAGGCTATGATAAAATATGCGGCGGAGAATTTCGGAGCGAGAAAATTCTGTTCCTCCCATGCAGTGGAAAATCCTGCTTCCGGACGGGTCATGGAAAAATGCGGACTGAAATTTGAGAAGTACGGATCGTTCCGCAAAATAGACGGAAGCGCTGAGTTTCGTTCAAAAATATATATCGGTTTTATAGAAGATATGACATATATCAAATGCGAAAGTGAGGAACACTGAGATGAAAATATTAGTTGTAGGCGGCGGCGGACGTGAACACGCCATAATCATGAAGCTGGCGGAAAGTCCCCGCACTGAAAAGCTTTACTGTGCTCCCGGAAACGGAGGAATCTCACGCTATGCTGAATGTTTCGATGTAAAAGCCACAGACATTGACGGAATAGTTGCTCTTGCAAAAAAGCTTGCAGTTGACATGGTGGTAGTTGCTCCGGACGATCCACTTGTTATGGGAATGGTGGACGCTCTTAATGCAGAGGGTATAATGACATTCGGTCCTGACAAAGCGGCGGCTATCATTGAAGGAAGCAAGGCTTTCTCAAAGGATCTTATGAAAAAATACGGTATCCCTACAGCGGCGTATGAGACCTTTACCAACGCAGGAGAAGCCATCGCTTACATAAAAAAGCAGGGAAAATATCCCGCAGTCGTCAAAGCTGACGGTCTTGCTCTTGGAAAAGGCGTTATTATTGCTCAGAATGAACAGGAAGCTGAGGAAGCTGTACGCTCCATTATGGAGGACAAGATCTTCGGAGAAAGCGGCTCAAAGCTTGTTGTTGAGGAATTTCTGACCGGTCCGGAGATGTCTGTGCTTTCCTTTACGGATGGAAATACGGTAGTTCCCATGATCTCCTCAATGGATCACAAGCGGGCTCTGGACGGAGATCAGGGGCTTAACACAGGCGGTATGGGAACGGTTGCTCCCAATCCGTTCTACACCGAGGCTGTGGCAAAGGAGTGCATGGATAAAATTTTCCTGCCAACCATCAAAGCAATGAAAGCAGAGGGTAGGACTTTCAAGGGCTGTCTTTATTTCGGACTTATGCTTACTCCCGACGGGGTAAATGTCATCGAATACAACTGCCGTTTCGGAGATCCTGAAACTCAGGTAGTTCTGCCGCTTCTTGATGCGGACTTAGTTGATATTTTCGAGGCTGTATATAAAGGAACTCTTTCGGATATTGATATAAAGTGGAAAAAACAGTCCTGCGCCTGCGTTGTTATGGCAAGTGGGGGATACCCGAAAAAATATCCCACCGGTCTTGAAATGTCTGGCATGGACGACAAGGGACAGGTGGACGGCGTTTTCGTATACCATGCGGGAACGAAATATGCTGACGGAAAATTCCTCACAGCGGGAGGTCGTGTTCTCGGCGTGACAGCAACAGGGGATACTCTGCAAGCGGCGTTAGACAAGTCCTATGAAGCAGTGAAGAAAATAAACTTTGAAAATGCGCATTACAGGACTGATATAGGAAAGAGAGCTTTGTCGGCAAAATAAATGTTGAGGGAGTCTGTTAAATGGCTCCCTCATTTTTATATTTGTTTTGTAACTATTATACTATTTCCCATTTTAGATATAGACAAAGTCTATTGATAAATTAGGGATTAGGTATTATAAACCAAAATGTCTCACCAAAGCTGTAAGCACTTCTTCACGTGTATCGTTTTCAAAATCAGAGCGTATGTATGTAAAAAATCCGGTGTGCTGCCAATCAATTTCAATCTGTGGATGATATAATGCCCACGAATTGAAATTTTTCAGCACAGCTTCGGGGTCTTTACATTTATTGATCTGCTCCATCATAAACTTTTTGTCCGGATCATCCCGGTCAAAAAAACGTTCGGCGCAGATGTCGGGTGGATCGCAGAGCATGATTGCAACATGGTTATAGTCGGAAATCTCACGCAGCACGTCAGGCGGAATATTTGTATCCACAATGACCTTTTGACCGCCTGCGGCTAATTTCACAAGCTCAAGTATTTCAATTTCGATACACTCCTGTGACACCTGATCTGTCCAGTTCCAGTGTTCTTCAGGAGTCATGTTCAGCCATTCTTCCCAGCCGCTCATTGTGTCAAAATAGCACAATCCGGGCTGTTTCCATCGGGACAGTTTTTCTCTGGGAAATGCGTCATGATAATTCTCGCCGCAGAATATCATATTATACCGCTCGGAAAGCATTTTTACCATTGTGGATTTTCCTGCATAGCTGTGTCCGTTTATAAAATACACATTACGCAGGTAGTGTCTGATAATATTGTCGCTGATCTGTAT
>JAFLUJ010000156.1 GCA_022511485.1 Oscillospiraceae bacterium
CGGCGTGGCGGCGCAGCCGCCTAGGAAGCCGTTCAATACTAATCCCGCCAAAACCTACGGTTTTGGCAAGCCACCTGAAACAGGTGGCTCAAAAAATAGACTTTGTCTATTTTTTGACTTGGGATTAGTATTATAAGTCTGTACTGCTTTCAATTGCAAATATTTTTGCAAAAAATCTCCGCCATGTGGGAAATAGCACATAACGGAGATTACTATTTTCCAATGTCAAAACGACTTATTTTGTTAAAGAGTGAGCATTCCCATCTGGAGCATAACTCCAAGAGCTGAATTGGCAGCTGCTAAGACCAGAGCAATTATATTAATAACAATTGCGTATGTTGTCTTGTGTGTATGACGCTTGCTAATGCTCATTACCAGACTGATAATGCTGCATGGATATGTGACGATCGGCAGCAGCAGTGCAAATACCGCTCCGATAATCATAAGAACAAGACCCGGTACATGGATCTTCTTCCCGGCGTTTGTGTTTTCGTTGTAGGTGTTGTAATTGTTTCCCATAATAAAACCTCTTTCTTAAAATTAATATTGAAAGCGGAATATATCCAATTATTTCATTGATCTCCGCTTTATACCTTGATTGTAACATAAAATTTTCTGAACAACAATAGACTTCCGGTGAACGGTCGCTATTCGGTGGTGAACGGTTATATCTCTAAAAATATTATGGTAAAAACCAGTAAGAATTTAATCCGGACATTTGCTGCACGCTTCCGGAAGGCATCTGGGTCAGGGCATTGAATATATTGACATAATCCCCGCTTCCTCCGGTAAATGAAACTAATGAGAATGTCCACAAAATATCTTTTATTGCGTTTTTATCCGGTATAAAAATGCATACAAGAAAAGGCAGAACGCCGAAAAAGATCGTGGGACAAGCACTCATCCATATAAATCTGGATTTTGAAATAGGACACGTCGAATGCACAAAAGCCATAAACTGCTTTGGTGCAATATAAAACCCCACTTCGTCATTTTTTCCCCAGCAAAGTGCGTGCAGAAATTCGTGGGGTATTATACTCGGAAAAAACAGATATATTCCGAGTATGTTAAAAGAATTTATCGGAGGATAGTCCAATACAATTTCAGAAATTTTAAATAAAATAATTAATGTTACGATTGAGATCAATAATGTCAGTACAAAAATTTGTGCCATTTTATTTGGCTCTTTGAATTTCACTGCGTTGTCCGGAAGTGTTCCCACCGGTAATTGTTCTTCATTTTTATAAATCCCTTTGTAAACTAATTTCATATTTATCCCCCATTGCTAATTGATCATTTTAGTTCAATATCAGCTTATATCTCATTTATACCATAAGCCGGTCTCAATTACAATAGGTTTTCGGTGAACGGTCATTATCAGGCGGTGAACGGCAGACAAATTCAGATTTTGGGCAAAACAAGCTCTGCGGAAAAATACTTTTCATCACATGAATATGTAATTTCCCCGTTGTTCTTTTCAGCGCAGTTCCGGGCGTTATAAGTGCCATGTCCATGATTGGCTTTGTCTGTTTTTTCTGTTATAAGTTCGTTGTTTGTTATGTTTACCTTGTGATCTATGGCGTTTTTTACTTCGCAGAAGAAATTTCCTCCGATAAATCTGAACGAAACTATAACGAGCTTTTCTTCCGATCTTCCGGCTGCGTTAAAAGCGTTGTCAAACAGATTGGAAAAGATAGTACATATATCCATATTGCTTAAACTGATCTTATCGGGGACTTTACCCTCGATCTCATATCTGACCTCCGGATATTTTTCTGCTGCATCATTCAAGATCGCATTTATCATATCGTTGCCGGTGCTTATAGTTGGTCGGAGCTCGGAAAGGGACGCTCCTATTTTGTCGAAATATTCCCTCAGCTCATCATACTGACCATTCTCAAAAAGCAGATACATACAGTTGATATGATTGCTTATGTCATGCCGAAATTTTATAGTATCCCTGTCCTTTTGCAGAAGCATAGTGTAGTAATTCTCCTGACTTTTCAAAAGGTTTTCATTGATCTCGGATATATTTTTATAATGATTTTTTGATGTATAGTTTACTATCATAACAACAGACAGGATCAGAAATATTATTCCGCTGATACACAGCAATATCTGAAATATATTTGCCATTCCCTCAATATATAAAAATCCAGTTATAAATCCCCCGATAGATATTTCGCCGAGCAGTATAAGTATCAGGTAAAATATACCGATACGTCCATTTTCACGATAAATATTACGCTTTCTGTTTATAACCGAAAAAACTGAAATAATAATAACAAAAAATATACTTATTGAATTTGAAATTATATGATCCAGTCCTTTTTTCTCCAATATATTAATATCATAGCCAAACAGAAGCATAACAGAAACTGAAAGCATATCAAGTATAGATATCCCTGTATATGTAACAATAGTGTACATCGTTTTTCCTTTGCCCGATAAGATCAATATTGTAAAAGCAACACAAGTATATGAGCTTAGCGGCACGAATTCATTAACAGGTAAGGAACAGAAAACGGCAATAAGAATCAGTGCTGCGGAAAAATAAATCAGTATTTGCCTGACCGGTTTTAATCTGAATTGCAGCACAATATACATGAGGGGAAACAGTTTAATAAATTCGATAAGAGAAATAAGAAATTCATATGCAATGGCTTTTAACATTATATCCACCTCACATTGCCCTTGCGTGTTTTTTGATGTACTCAAAAAACACTGCTTTAAAGGCGGAAGCGTTGCGTCTTGACAGTGTAAGCTGTTTTGAATAATGATCTACCGTTACTGTCCCGTCCTTTGAGAAATCGGAAATATACATCAGAGAAACTATCAGTGATTTGTGTATCTGAAAAAAATGCTCTGTACCTATCTGCTCCTTCCAGTATTTAAGGGGCTTGTCCGTATCATAGACTTTTTTATTTTTATCGTATATATATGTTCCGTCGCCGTATGCTTCAAAATAGACCACATCGGTGAGCTTCATATAAATTGATTTGCCCTTCTCGCTGATAAGGATATGCTCCGTATTAAGGATCTCCCTTTCAGCGGCAGAAAAAGCCTCGTTGAATTTTTCTGTATCTATGGGTTTGTCCAGGAACCGGAAAGCCTTCACCTTAAAGGCGTCGGGCATAAATTCGGTATGGCTTGTGAGGAAAATAATTATTCCGTCATAGTTTTTTTCACGCAGCAGAGCGGCAGTTTTCATTCCGCTTAACCCCGGCATTTCAATGTCGAGAAACAATATGTTGAAGTCAGGAGTTGCCTTTATCAGATCATCGCCGGAATTATAGCGTACTATTTCGTATTCATTGCGTCCGCTGTTAAGCTTTGATATAATGTCGTCAATTATAATATCCTCATCATCACAAACAGCAATTTTAAGATTCATATTATTACCCCGCAAAAGTATTTGACTTCATTATATCACAATTTTCTTAATATCACAATACCGTTTACCGCTAATTTGCTGCCGTTTACCTGTTCTTGTATTTCTCATCTTCGGTGGTTTCTGTATCTAATTTACACCCATTTAAATGATCTGTCAAGCGTTTTGGCATATCGTGCAAATTTCAGGCACGAAAAGAAAAAAGACGTGATGTCTTTACAACAGCACGTCCCGTTCTGACCGCAAAAAAATTATTTTCTTAATATTACATTACAGCAGAACAGATCATCTTCCTCGTAGAAGTCGCATCGTCCGTTATATTTTACCGCAATGTCAGATATTATTTTAGTTCCGAATCCGTGCGACTTGTTGTCTGACTTTGTGGTTTCAAGTGCAGGATTTTCCTTAAGAACAGATGAATCAATGGTATTCTTTAAGCTGAACGTATAGTTATATCCGTCACAGCTTATTTTAAGATCTATGGA
Source organism: Oscillospiraceae bacterium (assembly GCA_022511485.1). GTDB lineage: Bacteria > Bacillota > Clostridia > Oscillospirales > Ruminococcaceae > RGIG8773. The sequence continues at coordinate 3,877 of JAFLUJ010000156.1, forward strand.
TCTATGCTTCGATTTGCTTTTCATACAGGCTGTAACAGCATTTTCAAGCATATTTGAAAGCAAACGGCACAGATCCAGATCATTTATTCCATCGAAGTCCATCACAGATAAGCACGTGGAATCTATCCCAAAGGATTTTGCCGCCGAAAGCTTGGCGTTTACTACAGCATTTACAATATCATTTTCGGTTCTTACAAATATTTCGGTTTGTGAAAGTGTATCAATGTTATTTTCAATATACTCCATTGCTTTATCGGATTTTTCCTCGGAAAGCAAAGTATGAATGACCGAATAACTGTCTTTAAAATCGTGACGCATTTTTTTGATAAGATCATATTCGGTATTGGCATTTATAATGTATTGCCTGTTATATTCCTGCTGTAATTTCAATATCTCATTTTCTCTCACAGCAGCATTTTTCTTTCCTAAGGCAACAAGAAGATAATATACAACAACATTTATAAGTACAATTCCAATAAAAGCAGCTACAATATATGTTCTGCCGGAAGATGAACTGATCTCGAAGGATGCAAAATTAAGAAATGCACATATAATAATACTTATAGCTAAAACAATAAGTATCAATATCCATTCCATAATTGCCAGATCAAAATTTTTATTATCACTGTTTTTAAGTATTTTTAATGAAACACTTGTAGTACATATAATAAGGATCTGTGCTGCGATTGATGTCAATAATCTTTCTGTTCCGTAATTATTTAAAATAAATTCCGGTGGGATATTAAACAGGACAGAAAATAAATTTACTGTCAGAACAGAAATTGCTGCCATTATCAGATTCGGAAAAATCACAGCAAATATTTTTTTCAGCATCGTGCCCTTTAAATGTCTGAGGGAATATGTGAATATTACAGCAGCATATGTAAGTGCATAAAAATGTTCAAATACTGTCAGATAATTCATTACGGAAATTGCGGCTGCTGTGATAACAGCATAAATGATACCGGGACTTTTATGAAATTTCCTGTCATGCTTATCGCCAAGATACGCATAAGGAAAAAAAGCAAGTATGAATCCTTGAAAGAAATTGACTGCGATCTCAAATACTTCCCATAAAATACTCATATTATACTCCTTAAATATAAAGTATACTTTTCATCAACGTCTTTCTTGTAATTTCTGCTCATAGCAAGCTTTTTATTTATGATCCCAAGACGAATTTCATTATTGGTATTATCAAAAAAAGATAAATATTTCAAGTTTATAATATATCGCTTATGTATCCTTACAAAATCATAGTATGAATATTTTTTCTCACAATCGGATATGTTTTCACGCATTTTTACAGGCTCTGTGAAATTCTTAATATAATATTTAACATAATGCTTGTCGCTTTCCAAATAAATTATATTATGGATATAAACAGCGTGTCTGCCGGAAATATCATCCTCCAAAATCACCTTTTCATTCTGCTTCATATGCTTCATCAGTTTCTTTACTATCCGGTCTGCGCTTGAAGAAAGCGGCTCATCACTGTTTTTCTTTATAAAGTGAAAAGGCTGAAAATCCATACTTTCATAGATAAGTTCGGAATGGCTCGATACAAATATAATAAAGCAGTTGGAAAATTCATCACGAAGTGTTTTGGCAACATCAAAGCCTGTTATTTCGGGCATATCTATGTCAAGAAAAATAACATGGAACGGCTTCTGCTTGTGCGAATTTATCAGCATTGCACCACTGTCAAACGTCGCTGTTTCAAAGTCAGATGTGTACGCAGCAAAAACGCTGCTTATCACATTTTTCAAATTATTAAGCATTACGCTGTTGTCGTCGCAGATCCCTATTCTTATCATATAAGAACCTCTTTCTAAGAAAATTACATACATTTATTATATATAATTTTTTTTATAATTTCAACATCATTTTAAATATTTGAGCATTTTAACCTAAGTCTTGACAAAATACGAAAAATGAGTAAAATAGAAGTATAAAACGTACCAAAACTATTTTAAAAATCAGGAGAGGAATTATGAAATACAAAAAATGGATGACACTCATTCTTGCACTTGCAATGACTGCGTGTTCGGCGGGCACAAATACAACAAGCATGGCAGAGGAGACATCTTCTCAGCTTACCGAAAGCACACAGTCTGTTACCGAGCCCGAGACCTCAGAAGAAACGATGACCACAACAGAAGAGGAGACCTCGGAAGAAACAACTGCTGCAACAGAAACCGAGGCTGGATCGGAAGACACCGAGGAAGAGACAACATCTGCCGGGGAGGGAAATATTCCTGCCGGTGATATGACCGAAGCCCAGATCTGGGCATCTTCCTATGCCGATTTTATATACGGCAAGCTTGTTCGTGGAGAGGGTTATGAGTTCAACGGTATCCCGCAGGAAATGACGCTTTTAGCTGATGAGGAAGTCGAAAGAGCTTTTATGGGATATACCGATATATTTTTCTGCGACATAGATTTTGATTCTGTACCTGAATTGTTTGTCGGCTCTCACGGAGCAACAGGATGGATGGGTGCGGAGTGTTATGCACTTGACGGGACTGTAATCGGTTCAATGACCTGCTCCTCCGGCTTCGAGCTGTATGAGATAGATGGTGTTGCTTATACAGAAGGAGCAAGTGCCAACGGAACTGCAAGCTATACCAGACTTACCAGGGGGATGCCCAGCGTAACCACCGTTTATTCGTGGATTGATGAAATATTTACAAGCGTTGAGGTGTACAATAACGATATTCTTGAAAAGCAGTATGAAAATTTAGACGAGACCGAGACAAATAATATCATTGAAGAACATCTGGGGGTCGATATTGTAAATTATTTCAGATCGTCAGGCGAAAGGAAAATGCTCCCATATGTCCGTGGCTCTCTGCACGTTCCTGATGTTGAAAATTACACAGTCGAAGATATATATAACTGCTTTGAACCTTATCTTATACTATTTTTGAATCAAAACATCGACAAATCAATGTTTTGATTCAACCTACACTTATGTATAATAAGTTGTGGCGGCGCAGCCGCCCGGGAAGCCGTCCAATAATTGTCTGCATATGAAGCGTTCAGAAACATATCCGGCGTTAAATGTGAGGAACATAACGGTTTTTCCAAAAATATTTGTAAAAAACACCATAAATTTGTTGTTTTTTTTGTAAAAAAAATCACATAAAATATAATGTTTTCTCTTGCAATTATTTCAAAAATGTGGTATAATAAATTATGAATATTGAGGTGAAATCGGCGCTGCTGTGTTTCAGGAGAGGAAGATATTTATGGCATTTATGTTGTATAGTGTTAGTGACGCTGTTGATAATAAGTTCATTATAACTAAAAGTATCAGCCATCAGGCAAAACCGGGCACCCTGATTCATGTTATGGATGCGACTAATGACGCAAGAGGAATTTCTCTTGACTATAGAGTAACCGAAACAAATCAGGATTTTACGGTCACGTTCCACAATTTAAAGCAATTATGTAAATGGATTCAGCCGGACAGCTTTATTGCACGTCACTATGACAGTCTGGAGCATAAGGACATCGTACATTATATGAAGGTAAACAGCCATGGATTCTTCTCTTTTTGCCTTCCATTGATCCTTCTGTTTCTGGCAATTATCTGGTGTGCATATTTTTTCCTTGTTCCCATGTTCCTTCCGGATTTTTATCTTCCGAACCTGGTCGGTATCATTGTGGGCGGAGCTCTTTCTGTAGTGGTGATCGCTCTTATCTGCATAATGAATAAGGTGCAGAAATCCAATGCCAAAATGAAGATCTGGAGCAGTGTTGCAGACTCAAAGTGGGGAATAAAAATTACATAATATTAAAAATAAAGAATACTGCCAAAGCGTTATCTGCTTTGGCAGTATTTTGTTTTTTATGCTATTGCTCATGATCTGTTTTTAAAGAAGTTGAAGTTTGCCTTTGCAATTTTCTTCATCTGCTTTGCCTGTTTAAGAAGCTCCTCCTTGGACAGATTTTTGCTGCCCTGATCGGATGTAATCTCATCGGACACCTTTGTCTCCTTATTTTTATCGGACAGCGACTGCGCAGGAGCAGAATTTTCAGTTTCATCCTGAGGAGGCGCATAAAACGGATTGCTTTCATCAATAACAACGCTGCTTGCATACTCTGCCGGAGCTCCAAGGGTTGAGGGAGCGGTCTTATCTTCTGCTCTCTTCTTTACCGGCTCATGCTGGGGGGCAAAGTAACTTTCATCAAAGCCGCCCTGAAATACAGCTGAGGAAGCAGAGCCATCCGCCGGGACATCGTTATCTCCGAAGCCGCTGAAAAAGTCAACAGCAGGAGACGCGGTATCCGAGGAAGCCTCCTCCGGTGTATCATCAGAGGATGTGACATTGGATAACAATTCTCTGGCTGTAATAAGTCTATCCTCCGAAACAGCAGCTTCACAGTTATTATTGTCCGCATCCAGACGTATAAGCATTTCCAGACATTCAATACATGGGATGGAAATACTGCAGTCCTCCATGGAAATGACAATGATCTGCTTTGCTTTGGATCTTCCGGCAGCAAACATAGCAGCCGGCGCCACACATTCCGCAGGACATACAGAAATGTGTCCGTCATAAATGCCTATGCCTGTCATTGCTGAAAAGATCTGCTCGTCATCCGTCACTACCAGACACATTGACCCGCCGATCTCTTCGGCAACCGACGGCTTTTCGTTTTTTATTTTATTGACAAACCCTTTGGCAATGTTATAAAGAGCGGTTGCATCCATAATAAACACCGACTTTCTTTAGTGATTGGCTCAGCCTTTTATTTCAGCAGCGCGCTGCTTATTTTTTCTGGATCTTTGCTTTTAGCACATCCATCTTGTCATTGATAAGAGCAGGATCAAAAACGCATGACAGAGATACGTCGTCCTCTGTACCATAATGGGAACGCTTCTCCATATTCCTGATGACCGCCTCTTCAAACTCCTTGCTGTCAGACAGCTGGCTGGTGATGATCGTATGATATGCAAGAAAATCATTCTCTCCGCCAAAGGAGGTATAGAGACCGTCTGTGGAAACAAACAATGCCAGAGCCTGCTTATTCTCCACATAGAAATCATTGAACCAGGATGCTGCATTAGAATTGCACATGGAAGCTGTAATATTGGCAGGATTGGATTCCTCATAATCCATCAGCATGGAGGTCTCCCCATCGTCAAACACAGCCACCAGCGTCCCGTCACCGATCTGGAAACCGAATATAAAACCTTTTCCTGCCACCGCAGCGATCAGTGTTGTTCCGTAATAGGATTCCGGAGGAATATCCTCAAATTCTCCGGGTTCAAACTGTTTTTTCTCCTCAGCAGTAACGGGATTCTCCTCCAGATGCTTCAATACCTTGGCATTCCATATGGAAATTACCTGCTTTTCAATATTTCTGACAATAGATTTGTGATTGGATGGGAAATTTTTTTCAAATTCATCAGCATTTTCATAAAAACGCTCAATTGTTTCAAGTACAGCTTCCGTCGCCGCCTTTGAACCTATATTGCTCCTGAAATGCTTCTTGCTGCCGTGACCGTCCGCAACCACCGCCACCGCATATCTTTCACTGATCTTATAGGCAGAGCTGTCCTGACAGACCAGTCCGGTCCTTTCGTGGCTGGCGCCTCTTACAGAATGGCTGAAACCACCTAACATATGACATCAGAACTCCTTCCGTTGAAAGCCATTTTTACCAGCCCGTGTTAAAGGGGACACCATCGTCGTCCTGGCTGATTATCTCCTTGATCTGCTGACCCAGCAGCTTTTGCTTGGAGGCGTAAACGTCCTCTTCACTAAGCTCCTGATTTGTCTCGTCAGAAAGTGTCATACTCTTGCTTCCGATCTGCGAAGCTGTTACTGCTACCACCTTTATCATCTGAGCCAGCTGTCCTCCGGAATAGGCGTGGACAACAGTATCGGGAGAGCCGGTAAATTCAGCAAGGACTTCGTCGTTTGCTTCTTCTCCGATGCCAAGAGCAGCTTTCAGTCCGAATTTATACCAGCTGTTTGCCTCCAGCGCTTTCAGACCTGCCTTGTAGTCATCCGAAGGATAACCGTCCGTCATAAGAAACATAACGGGAGCAAATGAAAGTGAGGGAGAGTTCAGATAACCGTTTCTTGACATCTTTGCAGCAAGCTCCTTGAATGCCGCACCCATAGAGGTAACGCCGGAAGCTTTCAGACGTATCCACTCAAAATCCTCGATGGCAACAGGCTCGGGATACATCCAGTTCACATCTGTGGAAAAGTCAAGGACAGACAGCTTTACCGTTGTATCAGCCTCTCCCACACGGCGTATTTCAGGGATAAGCTCCTCCATGACCGTGTTAAGCTCACCTATTTTTGTTCCCTTCATACTGGCGGAGGTATCTATCACAAAGAAAATTACCAGACTTTTTTTGGAGACACTGGTAGCACCAAGGGGATCGTCATCATCAAAATCAAGCATACTGTCAAAATCATCTACATTGTTCATAGGTTACATACTCCTTTCATCTCAGACCGTCCTGCTTAACAGTCAGATCTTTGCTTTTATTTCACCGAAGTCGATCTCCAGCTCCGGCCATATCGGAAATCCTCCTCCGGGCTCTATATCATAGAAGGTTCTGTCCGGCATTCTTACACGCCATGTTTTTGACGAACAGTTTTTGATACCCAGCAGTCCGGGTTTCAGCTTATTTTCAACAAGCTCACCGGCTGTACTGAGGAAATCGTCGGATTCCGGATCAATGTCACATTCAAAAAACCGGCTTCCCAGATACAGCGGCATACGGAAATCATGACCGCTGAAATGCATGGTAGCAAATTTCATCCCGCACTTGGGACACTGATAGGTCTTTTCGTCCGGCATTTCAAACATTGACGTGAAATTAGTTCTGCCGCATCCGCACATGATGATCTCCGAGCGAAGCCTTATGAACAGCTTCTGCCATTCGTTTTCAATAATGCGTTTATTGGGATCGCTTATGCCTTCTGTAAACGACTGGGTGAAAGCGTCCTTTATATAATCAGGATACAGTCTCCAGAATTTGATGACATTATCATGTACACCCCTTACCGGACGATTTGATGCATCGTTGGGATCATATACAAAGACTGCATTCTGACCGTAGTGTCTGAGCTCTGCCGCTTCTGTAAGACACACATCCTTGACCACCTTTTCGCCCTCCATGGGGTCTCCTCTGAAAAGCAGCTTGAAAAGGACAACGGCGAGAGAATACTTGTCTGACTGAACATCCGGCTTTGCAACGCCTCTGACGATCTCCGGCGCCATATAGCCCGGCTTGCCGCCTATGCCGAAATTGCTTCCTTCCGGTGCGATATTGTCACAGTCGCAGACCAGCACTGCACCTGTCTCCACATTGATGAAGAATCCGCCGTCATTAAGGTCCTGATAGCTTTTTCCGGCGCGGTGGAGCTGTCTGAACGCATTGACGATATTGATAACAGCCGTCACCATTGCATACAGACTTGTAAATCTGACGGTTTTTTTAACGGCGCGTCCTGTCAGCGGGTCGATCTCGATCTTATATGTATTAAGAATATCCACAAAGGAATCGAAGCTGTCCGGTTTCAGCTCCATCAGATAGCCGAATGTCCCGTTTTCATTTTCCTTTGTCAGATATTTAGGCCACAGGAATTTATTGCTTGGAGCGCCGTCCGACATATTGTTCCGGATATTTTCCCGGAATTCCTTAGGCTTTTTGATCTTATCAATATCGTACCATTTCAGCGCCCATTTCATGCTGTTGAATTCCACAAGGTATACGATACCCTGACCGCCCCTGCCAAGCTCCTTTAAAACCTTGGCGGAACCGCCGAATTCCATTTCGATCTCCTGACCGTTCATAAGTTCAATCATGTGATCTATCCTCCATTAACTAACTGCATTATCTATTTCCTTAGCCATGATCTCAAACTTAATATCATGGCTGAGACAGTATTTATGGACATATGAGTTTTCATAGCATTTTATAGTAAGCTGGGGACACTGCAAAAATGCTTCCTCATCAATATACTTGATGCTGTCATGCAAGAAAAGCTTTTGCAGCCTGTCACATCCCGAAAATGCACTTGCACCGATGCTTGTAACTGTTGCAGGCACTTTTACGAATTCCAGAGACTGACAGCACAAGAAAGTATTTTCCGCAATTTCCAGAACGCCCTTCGGGATATTGATCTCCATAAGCTTTGCGCACTGGCTGAAAGCTCCGTGCTGTATTATTCTGACCGATCTGGGAAGCTCGGCAGATACAAGGTTCTTACATTCCGAGAAAGCATATTCCCCGATGGACATAAGCGTTTCCGGAAGATCAATGGTCCGCATAAAGCCGAACTTGTCAAAGCAGAAGCTTTCAATTCTGGTGAAGCCCTCCGGCACGATGACGTTCTTTGACAGCCTGTATTTTGCAGCATCGAAGGGACGGAAGACCTTTTCACCCGGCTCAGAGGGTCTCCCCTTTTCCTTTTGCCGCAGCTCCTCCTTATTGACCTCTTCCCTGTCAGCTTCTTCCTTCTTAGCGGGCTTATCCGGTACAGCTGCTTTCTCCTCGGTACGACCCACTCTCATAGGAGAGTCATATGTCCAGCCCAGAAGATACGTAAAGCAGGCAAGAACAAATTCCGCAGCGCCTTCGATAATGAAGCAGTCGTTCTGCATACTGCTTTTTGCGCTCATGACAGCGATATTCCTGTCGGACTCTTCCATCATGCTTTTCAGGATACCCGCGCCCAGCATATTGACCAGCAGTCTGCGTTCCTTGTCAAAATCAGCGAGGCAATCGTTTATAAGCGCAGTAAACCTGAATGTATTAGTCAATATATTTTTTCCGCTTGCCATATATATGGCTCTCAGAATCCTCTGGATCTTTACGGTATTATCGAAGCCCTGTATCCTTTGCGGCAGCGGTCCGCCGCATTCCGGACAGACTGTACCGCCTGTACTTATCTCTGCCTGACAATTTTCACATTTCATGAACAACACTCCCGACACAATAATACATACATTTTAAGCGGCGCAGGAAAAGATAAACAATCTATTACCCAGTATAACACATTGGGACATAAATGTCAAGCGCAAATAGACTGTGCATTGCCGGCTTATGCCCCCTGCTTCTGAGTACTTACAAGGGTATCGTTGATCTCGTCCACCAGCTTTTTGATCTCTGCTATCATCTTGTTGATGACTGTTGAGCTTTCGTTTGTAGCATTGACATTATCATCAAGAGCGCTGAAAGCTTTGATGGTAGTTTCGAGGATCGCTACCATTTGTTTAACGCTTTCCGCATCCATTGTGCTGTTGTCATTGCAGAAGGTAACGATATTCTTGAGCAGTTCATTAACAACTCCTGCTCTTTCCTGAGTCTTGGCAGTGGATTCTCCGATTGTATTCATATTGTCTGTGATATTCGTCATATCATTTTTCAGACGCTCTGAAAGCTCCAGACAGTCGTTGGTGATCTCAGCAAGACGCTCATGCTGTGTAGTGAGCTCGCTGTGTCTCGCCAGAAGGACGGACTTAGCGTGTACGATACAGTTTTCAGGGTTATTAAGACCGCGGCAGATAGCGATCGCCATATCCCTGCATGATCTGTAGCCGCAGGCGTGGCAGTTGAAGGTTCTTTCCACGCTGGTATGCTTGCCCATGGATTCAAAGACAGCATTGAGCTGCTCGTCTGTTGGCATCATAGATGGCTTGGTGGGCTTATAGCTTCTCATAAAGTCACTTATATTCAGTTCCTCGTCGAACTTTTTGAACAGCCTGTCTTCACCGTTGCGGAATACGCCTGTTTTGCGCCGTTTCTTGGCTTCCTTTTCCACCTCTCTCATGGTAGCCATAACATCGAAAACAGACTGCTCCGTATCGGAAGCAGGTCCTACATTACAGCCGTACTCACAGGAAAGGACATCAAAAACCTCGGGATGCTTATGCTCCGGCATCTGGGCATACATATCCAGCTCGGGATATACCTTGTGAACGCCTTCGGAGGTTGTGATGTTTATATCAGGCTCATGCAGCCAGAGATTATCTCTCAGTCCGCCGGGACGCGGATAGACCGCTCCCACCTGACCCTGCTGGTCATCAAAGGGATATATGTAGTCAGTTACAGTATGAGTGGGGATCTTTATATCGTTCTTATCGAAATATTCCTTAAGCTTCTTGAAAGTAACATTGTAATCCACAAGACCGGTCTCTTCAAACTCTGTCTTTTTGGCGATACACGGAGACAGTACTGCTATAGGATATGTTAATTTCAGGTATCTTTTAACATATGCAGCAGCGCAGGAAATCGGGCTGTGGATAGGAGAAAGATTTGTCAGCAGATCCGGCTGATATGTTTCTACATATTTAACGATGGCTGCGCAGGGCTGTGTTATCAGATTTCCCACCTTTTTGCCCTGGATCGATCTGATGTGCGCCCATGTACATATATCCGCACCCAGGGAAACGTCATAGATAAAGCAAGCTCTTTTCTTGAAATAGTCAAGGATGTTTATCCACTGGTTAGGAAATACGGACTTGATAGCGGGAGTAGCAAAAACGATAAGTCTTTCCTTTGAGACCTTGGACATAAATGTCTCGGTATCGTCGAGAAAATCTCTCGCGCCGTGATTACAGGTCCTTACACATTCACCGCAGGTGATGCAGCGATCGGGATTTACAGTTGTAACAAATCTTCCGTTATCAAGCATTTTTGTGATATTAGCCTCGGGTGCCGGACAAGTTCTGACGCAGGCATTACAGCCGACACATTTTTCCGGTCTTACAATAATTATTTCATTCATGTACAAAACAACTCCTTATATAACTAAAATTATGTAGGATCAAAACAAATTATTTTTTCCCCTGGCTAAGCGCTTCCGCCTGCTTTGCAAGATCTGCGAGGTTTATAGCGCCCTTTTTGCCATCCCCCTGACTGTCCTTCTCAGAAGCCTTTGCACCGTCTGAACCTCCGCTCATAGCCTCAGCCTGCTTTGCAAGATCGGCAAGGCTCATTCCGCCTTTCTTGCCATCCCCCTGACCGTCCTTCTCAGAAGCCTTTGCACCGCCTGAGCCTCCGCTCATAGCCTCAGCCTGCTTTGCAAGATCGGCAAGACTCATTCCGCCTTTTTTGCCGTCCCCCTGACTGTCCTTCTCAGGAGCTTTTGCACCATCCGAATCTCCGGAGCTTCCCTTGCTCAGAGCCTCAGCCTGTTTTGCAAGGTCTTCCAGCTCTGCCAGATTGACAGCACCGTTTATCTTGACGTTCTTATTGTCTTTCTGAGGCTCTCCGGAAGCATCACCGGAGCTTTCACCCTCCTTTTTATCCTCCTGACTGTCCTTCGGATCGTCAAGAGCTGCTGCCATTGCTTTGAGCTTATCAAGCTCCTTGGTTCTCTTCTGACTTTCTTCCGTGAAATCCACCGGCTTGAGCTTTGGAGCCTCGGGAAGCTCCGGCTTGATCTCCTTAGGTATAGTAAATACCGGGATCTCTCCCTTTTTCAGATCTGCTTCCGTATCGCTCAGTATCTTTTCCGATTCCCTGATAAGACGCTGTCTTTCCGATTCAAATGCGTCCACAGCGGTTTTCAGAGCATTGATCTGTCCGGTTATATTTGTAATATCCTGAAGCATAGTCGCTTTCAGATTCTGGGAAGCAGCCTTCATCTGCTCGGACTTTTCAAGTGCGTCAGCGGATATTTCAGCAGCACGCTTTTCCGCGTCATATATGATCTTTGCTGCCTTGTTATCAGCGTCTGCCAGGATATTTTCGGCAAGCTTTTCCGAATCCAGCTTCATCTTATCAGCCTGTTCCTGTGCGGAGTTTATAAGCATATCCCTTGACTTCTGCGCTTCGATAAACACAGCGCCCAAAGCGGCGGTATCATTGCCTGCGTGCAGGGCATTAAGCTCGGATTCCGCTTTTTCAAGAGAAGTTTTCAGCTTTTCGTTTTCCTCACGCAGGGAAGCGATCTCCTTCTCAATGAGCTTGTTATCCTCTTCGAGCCTTTTCACTTTGTCTGACATTGATTCTTTTTCCGCCTGTACCTCTGCAAGCTTTGAGCGTTCTGCTTCAAGAACTTCCTGATGCGCCTTTTCCTCTTCTGCACCTTCTCTGAGCTTTTCGAGCATCAGCTTTGACTCCCTCAGCTCGCCTTCCAGTTCAAAGACCTGCAAGTACAAAGACTCCATATGTTTGTCTGCATCCGCCCTGTCATATCCTCCGAATACAACAGTTTTGGTAAATCTGGATATGTTCTCAGCCATTGAAATGATCCTCCCAACGTTTATTAATATATTAATAAATATTATACAATATTTTCTTGGTATTGTCAATATTTTTTTGATTTAAGTTTTTCCAAAATTCACAAAAACAAAAAGGAGCTTTATCAGCTCCTTAGAGATCATATCATATTTACCAATTCTGTTCACAATCATGGATCAGCTTCTGAACCTCCTCGTTCTTATAAAGCCCCAGATCGAACAGTATATCCGCCTGCTGCTTTGTGATCTTTCCGCTGATAGAATAAACAAACTGTGAATGTGTTCTTCCTACGCCGTCCCAGGAATCTATCACCTTAAGCCAGCCGGCTTTTCCCAGAGCACGTTCCGGAAGCTTGCTCCCGGGGCAGAATTTTTCCGCCAGATGTCCCGCAGCCTTCAGATGGTTTGTATAGCTGCATGAATAGGTGTCTCCCTCCGGAGAGATCCAGCCCAGCTTGAAGCTCTCGTGATTCTTGAAATACATTTCCTCAATTGTCAGAGGACACTCCTTATCAGATTCGATGAGCTTTACAAAGCCATAATCGTTCTCATTAAAGCGCAGAAAGCCTCCGCTGCCGTTAAGAACGACCGGAAGCATATCTTCGGTTATAACTTTTCCAAGGCTGTTTCCTTCAAGCTGTTCCATTCGTTCAATAAACTCCTGATAGTAATAGCCTGTTTCGGATTTATAAATAGCAAATTTCCTCATAAACTCAACTCATTTCCCGCCCGGCCATACTCGGTTCTGATAGTCTTTTACGCCGCTGACACCATAGACGATTTTGCTTCCCAAGTGGTACTGGGGTGTATCGGCACAAAAAAATAAACTCTTTATCATCTTATATTATAACAAATCACCTTTTTTTGTCAAGACATATATTTAACAAACTTTATCATATTAATTTGGACAATACCGCTTAAGACAATACCGATCCCGCCAAAAACTATCGTATGATCAGGGATCGGTGCTGCTTGCCGGATACAAATCCAACTATCCCCTTTGGCATAAACAATATGACAAGGATAGAAAACACTCCGAGAATAATATTTGACCATCCTGGATAATGCGCCAGATATTCATACAATAATACATATACCACAGAGCCCACTACGGGACCCTCCACTGTACCTATTCCTCCTATAATAACGATAAATACTACCGAGATTGTCCAGCTGATGCTGAATCCGCTGTCCGGATAGATCGTACCCTTGTTGATAAAAAAGACTGCCCCTGCAAGTGAGGTAAATAATGCGGCTATCAGGTAAACTATCAGCTTATTCCTTCCCACATTTACTCCCAGAGACGCAGCCGCCGAAGCATCATCCCTCATTGCAGTCAAGCCAAGTCCCAGACTTGATCTGAGCAGCAGTATCGTGGATGCCAGAGCGACCGCGCACAATATCAGTGCAGCCGGATAAAGCTCCCCCGTTCTGGGATAAGGAACTATCGTGATGTTCATTCCCGCTCCCTGATTCACATATCTCCAGCCGGTGAAAAACGTACCCAGTGCCTCCGCTGCGACCCATGTTGTAATTGCAAAATACATTCCCTTCATACGCATCAGAAGCAGCGCCAGCAGCGCCGCTGTACATAAGCTTACCGCAGCGCCGGCAGCCAGACCCACCGCATAATGCAGCTTATAGACCGTAGTCGCAACAGCCATGCTGTATCCTGCAAGACCGATAAAAGCCTGCTGACCGAGACTTGTCATTCCTGCATAGCCGCTCATCAGATTCCACATTTCCCCGATGGTTATGTATAAAAATATCCGGATCATATAACGCATTGCATTATTGCTCAGGATCCCCATACACCAGGGCAGCAAACATGATATAAACAATAACAGGAGCACTGCTTCCTGTATATGACCCTTGATCTTCTTCATCATACCTCTTCCACCCGGATCTATTTTTCCGATATACTGCCTGCAGAATGTGCCGGACTTGCAACAAGTACTATTATCATAAAAATATAGCTTATCAGCAATCCGTAATTTGCGCCTCCTATCACCTGAATGAGGCCAAAAAAGAATCCTGACAGCAAAGTTCCCCTGATGTCTCCAAGTCCGCCAAGCACAACTATAACAAAAGCTATCAGAAGGTAACGTCCTCCGCTGCTGGGATAGAAGGTCCACTTCATACTGACGCAGAAGCCTGCTATCGCTGCTGTTGCAGCAGACAGACCCATTGCCACAGAGAAAGTCCTGCCGATATTTATCCCCGACAGCCTGGCAGCCTCCACGTCGTCGGCTGCGGCTCTTATTGCTCTTCCCATATATGTGTGATTCAGAAAAAGCATAAGCAGCAGGATCGACAGTACACTCAGCAGCATCAGAAGGATATTCAGCAGTGAAATATCCAGCCCGAAAATTTTTATCACCCTGTTGCTGTAGCCGGCAGAGACGTGACGTGCATCGGAGGAAAAAAGAAGCAGCATACCGTCCTTGAGAATTATCGAAAGTCCGAAGGTGACCAGCAGTGCCGGTTCTGCTCCTCTTGACATGGCATGATTTATCAGCACCCGCTGAAGCACATAACCGCAAACAAACATTACCGGTACAGTTATCAATAAAGAAATGAATGGATCAATACCAAGCCTTGCTGAAAACAACACACTACAGTATGACCCAAGAATCACAAATTCACCGTGAGACAGATTGGTAAGCTTAACTATTCCAAGAATAAGGGACATTCCCAGACCCAGCATCGCATATATACTGCCAAGCAAGATACCGTTTATAATGACCTGTAGTATATACAATACGCTTCACCTCTTTATATTTACGAACCGAAATATGCCTTTTTCACAGCGTCATCGGAAAGCTCAGCCGGTCTTCCCTCAAGCACAACATTTCCTTTCAGCATGATATAGGTGCGGTCTGTCATTTTCATCGCCCTTTTGGTGTCCTGCTCCACCATAACTATGGCAGTATCCTCTTCTCTGCTGATATGCTTTATTGCAGAATAAATATCCTTTATCACAACAGGTGCAAGTCCAAGGGACAATTCATCAAACAGCAGCAGCCGGGGACAGCTCATAAGAGCTCTGCCAATGGCGACCATCTGCCGCTGTCCTCCCGAAAGACTGCCGGCAGGCTGACTTCTTTTTTCATAAAGCACAGGAAATAGTTCATACACCCTGTCCAAAGAGCTTTTTGCACTGCGTCTGGATCTCTTTGAATAGCTGCCCACCATCAGATTATCAAAAACCGACATACGGCTGAAGCATCTCCCGCCCTGTGGTACAAGACTTACTCCAAGCTCGACTATCTTATCGGAGGAAAGCCCGTTCAACGACCGTCCCTCCAGACTTATCTCTCCCCCGCAGGGAGAATTAAGACCTGCTATGGTATTCATAAGCGTCGTTTTTCCCGAGCTGTTAGGTCCGAGAACGGATACCATTTCTCCCTTATGTATTATCATAGAAACATTATCGACCGCTGTCATTTCACCGTATTTTACCGTAAGTGAATCAACGGATAACATGATCTCAGACAATTATCATTACTCCTTGCCGCCAAGATAGATCTCCTGTACTATATCAGAATCAATGACCTCTTTGGGATCTCCGCAGATAACGTTTCTTCCTTCAGCCATACACATTAGTCTGTCTGTAGAATTCTTCATCACGTCCAGGATATGCTCTACCCATATTATAGTAAGATCCTTTTCTTTCAGACCTGACACAAGTCCTGTGATGTCTTCGATCTCTGCCTCGGTCAGACCTGCTGCGACCTCATCCAGAAGCAGCAGCTTAGCCCCTGTTGCAGCGGCACGGGCAAGCTCCAGCTTTTTGCAGTCAAGCAGGGTCAGTACTCCTGCCTTTTCATTTTTACGACCGATCAGCCCAACCATTTCAAGACATTCCTCAGAGATCCCGGCAGCTTCTTTTCTGGAAAGACCTGCTCCATGCACGGATGCCACAAGGACATTTTCCATCACCGTCATTTCCGAAAAGGGTCTTGGTATCTGAAAGGTTCGTCCTATCCCGATCCTGCATCTGCTGTGCGCTGCCATCACAGTAATATCATTTCCGTCAAAGAATATTTTCCCCGATGCCGTCCTGAGCAAGCCTGCAAGCGTATTCAGCATAGTCGTCTTTCCCGAACCGTTCGGTCCGATAACGCCAAGGATCTCTCCCTCTGTGACAGTGAAAGAAAGCTCGTTCAGTATTCTTATCCTGTCATAGCCGGAGGCTACATTTTCAAATCTGAGGATCTCATTCATTTTTTATTTGTTGCATTTCCTTCTATATATTTTCCTGTAAGCGGTATATCGGTGTGCAGAGAATTATCTATTATGCGCAGCTTCAGCTCTCCGTCCTCTCTCTGCCACTGACCGCCGCAGAGAACAGTCCTCGCAAAGGTGAGACCGTTCATTTTCTGATCGTATTTTACATGACCTATGATAGTATCGGTATCAAGAGCAGCGACAGCATCACGGATATCCTCTTTATTCATTGATTTTGCAGTCCGGAAGGTATGCACCGCAAGCTCCAGTGCCTGATAGCCGTAAGCAGCGGGCTGAGGCATAGTTCTGCCGCCGTTGTCTCTGGCATATGCCGCGTCCAGATCCGGGCTTGAAACTCCCGTTAAGGATGAAGTAAAAGGATTTGTAGGCGCCCACCATACCTGTGTCATTATGCCGTCCGCCAGATCTCCCAGAGCATTTACATCACTCTCTAAAAGACAGCATTTCCCCATCGTTACAGCACCCGCCTCAACGCCTGCACTTATTACAGCGTTATAGGAGTTCATAAAATCAGGCGGGATATTTGTTCCCGCGATCACATCTATACCTTCCTTTTTAAAAGTATTGGCAAGATTGGTAAAATCCGTTGTGCCGGAAGGATACTGTCCGGGATCGACCACTGTGTAGCCGTCCTCTGCCAGCCTCCTGACAAAAAGCTCATGCCATGCAGTGCCATCGGCATCATTTGCAAACAGCAGCCCGATCCTTGAACCGCTGCCGGGAGCATATCCGGCAGCAGTCCACAGCGCACGCTGGGATTCATAAACATCATCTAAAGTATAGAATGACAGGAAAGTCCAATTAAAAGTTTCTCTCGAAGCCGAAACAGGATCCACCGGAGCCTGCGTTGCGATGCAGGGCACTTCATACCTTTCCGCCACTTCAACTACCGGTATGACGGTATTGGGAGTCTGTATGGCAACGATAAGATCCACATTGTCCTCCTCGATAAGCTTTTGTGCAAGCTCCGAGCATTTATTTGCATCCGATTCGGAGTCATAAACTATTATCTCAAAGTCCATCATTTGTCCGTCAACTGTAATAGGATTTTCCTTAACATAGTCATTGATCCTGTCAACTATCCAGTCACAGCCTTCGCCGTTTCCCGCCAGAGAGCCGGTGGTGGGATTTATGTATCCGATCTTTATAACGTTATCATTCTCAGCTCGCTGCGATCCGGAGCCGCATGATGTCATGCCAAGCATTGCAGCGGAAAGCATGATCGCAATTGCTCTGACTAAGCTTCTTTTTTTCATATTTTATTTACCGTCCCTTTATTGTCATATGATATGCGGCAAAATACGTATTCTTACATAATTATACAACCTTTTATCATCAAAATCAAGCATTTATCCCAACGATAGGGCAATATTGCCCACACAGCTTTAATGAAGAAATTGCCCAAAGGAATACATATTATTATTTGCGGCGGCTCAGCCGTCCGGGAAACCGTTCAATACTGATCCCGCCAAAAAACAGCGCTAAAATATTAACATTTTGCAAAATTTTATTTTAACCCATTGACAGCCACAGAAAAAAGGATTATTATAAATATATCAATAGCGCAAGATTAAATCTTTCACAAATTAAGGAGGCATACATTTATGGGTATTTATGATTTCAAAGTAAAAGCACAGGACGGCAGCGAGGTGGCTCTGTCCGATTATAAGGATAAGGTGC
>JAFLUJ010000323.1 GCA_022511485.1 Oscillospiraceae bacterium
TCTGCGGTGAACGTGACGGGATAAATTTTCATCTTGCGGCAGGAGATTTCCTGCAGTTCTGTCCGTTAAGGGTTGTATAATACTGATTCTTGATCTATCAATAGACAAAGTCTATCTTTGGATTGAAAAAAAGCATAATTTGAACAAAATGTAAAAATATTGCTTAATGTATGGTAAAATATTTTTATATGTGCTATAATAAGTTGTATGTTTGTAATATGACGGGTTTTTCCCGAAAAATGGAGGACGTTTGCAATGAGTTTAGTATCGACAAATAAAATTGATGCAACAAAATATGAGCTGGAGATCAAGGTTGACGCTGCGGGCTTTGAAAAGGCTCTTCAGAGCGCTTATATGAAGGCACGTAAAAGGATCAATATCAACGGCTTCAGAAAGGGTAAGGCTCCCCGTAAAATGGTAGAGCAGCTCTACGGTGAAAATGTTTTTTATGAGGATGCTGTAAATGATCTTGTTAATACAGATGTAGGTCCTACTATTGAGGATACTGATTATGAGCTTATCACCAATCCGGATATCAACGTTACATCTATCAGCAAGGACGAGGGCGTAGTGTTCAAGGTAACTATCACTGTAAAGCCTGATGTTGAAATTTCCGATTACAAGGGAATAGAAGTTGAAAAAGTTGTCAATGCTGTAACCGATGAGGATATTGACAAGCAGATACAGAATCTGCGCGAGAGAAACGGCAGACTTGTTACTATTGATGACAGAGCTGCTGAAAACGGCGACGTTGCTGTGATCGACTTTGAGGGCTTCAAGGACGGAGTTCCTTTCGACGGCGGCGCGGACAGCAATTACGAGCTTGCACTTGGTTCAGATACTTTTATTCCGGGATTTGAGGAGCAGATCGTCGGTCACAAGACAGGCGAGGAATTTACTATCAATGTTACTTTCCCTGAAAAATATCAGATGGAAGAGCTTGCAGGTCAGCCCTGTGAGTTCAAGATCAGGCTTAACGAGATCAAGTGTAAGGAGCTTCCTGATCTTGATGATGAATTCGTTAAGGACGCTACAGAGTTCGATACTCTTGACGAGCTTAAAGCGGATATAAAGACCAAGCTTGAGGACAGCGCTGCAAAAAATGCTGATATTGAGGTCGAGAACAAGATCTTCGAGGCTCTTATCGAAAAGCTTAAAGCAGATATTCCTGAGGTAATGTATGAAAATAAGATTGATGAAATGGTAAGGGATTTTGAAGTTCGCCTTTCCCAGAATGGTCTTAATATGGAAACATATCTTATGTATACAAATATGGATATGCCGGCTTTCAGAAAGGGATTTGAGGAGCAGGCTCAGAAGCAGGTAAAGGTAAGACTTGCTCTTGAAAAGATCGCAGAGCTTGAAAACGTTGAGATCACAGATGAGCAGGCAGAGGAAGAGATAGGCAAAATTGCGGCTCAGTACGATCTTACACCTGAGAGAGTTAAGTCTGTTGTAAGAATTAAGGATGTGAAGAACGATCTTAAGGTCGCTGAGGCAAGCAAGATCGTAAAGGATGCTGCAAAGATCAACGGTTAATAATTTAGTTAGTATTGTAAACCATCTTTCCGCAGAAGGATGGTTTGCAATATCTTTATACTGATCCCTCGTTTAAAATATGACAAAATCAAGCCGCAAGATCAATAAATCAAAGCTTTTGCAGTTTGCTTTTGCCTATTTTAATAATCGTGATCAGTATTAATGAGATTTCTGCGGAGAAGTGAGGTTTATATGAGTTTAGTTCCTTATGTTGTCAGACAAACAGGAAGAGGAGAGCGTTCTCAGGACATTTTTTCTATGCTTCTTGAGGACAGGATCATAATGCTTTCAGAGGATGTAAACGATACCTCTGCAAGCCTTGTGGTAGCTCAGCTTCTGTATCTTGAAAGTCAGGATCCTGAAAAGGATATAAGCCTTTACATCAACAGTCCCGGAGGCTCTGTTACTGCCGGTATGGCGATCTATGACACAATGCAGTATATAAAGTGTGATGTGTCCACGATCTGTATAGGTCTGGCAGCTTCCATGGGGGCGTTTCTGCTTTCCTCGGGAACAAAGGGCAAGAGGCTCGCGCTTCCCAATGCAGAGATAATGATCCATCAGCCTCTTATTTCCGGAGGTCTGTCCGGTCAGTGTACCGATATAAAGATCCGTGCAGATCACCTTGTAAGAACAAGGGAAAGGCTGAATAATATCCTTGCGCAGAATACCGGTAAACCAATTGAGACTATCGCAGTAGATACTGAACGTGATAACTTTATGAGTGCAGAGGAAGCGGCTGAATACGGTCTGGTTGACAAGGTTATTTTTAATAGATAAGTCTGGAGTTTGAGATAAATGGCTGGAAACGATAACAACAGAACATTAAAACGGTGCAGTTTCTGCGGCAGGCCGGAAAATAAGGTACAGAACTTTTTTTCAGCCGGTAATTGTTATATTTGCGAATATTGCGTTGTAGACTGCTATGAAATGATAATCGAGCATGAAAATATCCTTCATCCGGAAAATGCAGTAGGCGGCAGAGGTATGCAGCGTCAGTTCAAGGTCAAAAAGCCTGCTGAGATCAAAAAAATGCTTGATGACTACGTAATAGGACAGGACGATGCTAAAATGGCTCTGTCTGTTGCGGTGTATAATCACTATAAACGCATTATGACGCAGTCTGATACAGATGAGGTAGAGCTTCAAAAGAGCAATATAATCCTTGTTGGGCCTACCGGTGTGGGAAAAACCATTCTTGCACAGACACTGGCAAAATGTCTGGACGTTCCTTTTGCTATTGCGGATGCTACAACTCTCACCGAAGCCGGATACGTTGGCGATGATGTTGAAAATGTTCTTGTAAGACTGCTTCAGGCGGCGGATTTCAATGTTGCAGAGGCACAGAGGGGAATCATCTATATCGACGAGATAGATAAGATCGCCCGAAAGTCAGAGAATACTTCCATTACCCGTGATGTAAGCGGTGAGGGCGTTCAGCAGGCGCTGTTAAAGATCGTGGAGGGTACGGTCTCAAATGTTCCTCCTCAGGGCGGAAGAAAGCATCCCAATCAGGAATTTATCCAGATCGATACAAGAAATATCCTGTTTATATGCGGAGGCGCTTTTGACGGACTTGATAAGATCATCCAGAAGCGTACTGAGTCATCAACTATCGGATTCGGCGCAGATATAAAAACTAAATCCGAAAAGTCAAAAGGAATCTACAGGGAAGTTGTACACCATGATTTTGTAAAATATGGTATGGTTCCCGAATTTGTAGGAAGAATGCCTGTAATTGCCGTTCTTGACGAGCTGGACGAGGAGGCTCTGGTGAAGATCCTTTGTGAGCCTAAAAACTCTTTGGTGAAGCAGTATAAAAAATTATTTGAGCTTGACGGCATTGAGCTTGAATTTGAACAGGATTCTCTTAAAGCAATTGCTAAAAAAGCTATAGACCAGGGGACAGGAGCAAGAGGTCTTCGTTCCATTGTTGAAAAAATTTTACAGCAATATATGTTTGATCTTCCTTCAAACAGCGAGGTGTGCGGTCTTACGGTTACAGAGGACTGTGTGCTTAACGATGCAAAGCCCGTTATAAAGAACGGAAAGAAGAAAGCTCTTAGAAAATAATAAATAAATACGTTTTTTGTTCAGGTGGATTATGATGCGGGGTATTGATTACCGAGCTGTATGTTTACTCTTACCTTACTGCTGATAAGCGGTGTGAGTAAAGTCCTATACCTTTGCAAAAAACGTTTTTGTTTTTGAAATGCTGATCCATAAAATGTAATTTTTTTTGCTAACTCAAAAAAATGGTACTGACATTAGTATAATATTTGTATAGTTTTGTTCATTTTATTTTTACAAAGGTGATAAAATCTAAATTTGTTATCTTAAATTGTTACTTGCAAAATTAAAAATTATAATATATAATAGAAATATAGGCAATACCGCACAACTATTGTGCGTCAGTATGCGAAGTCAGATTTTTCGTCAGATTGTCTAAAAACGATGCAGGCATACTAACGTATGTCAAGGAGTTTTTGGGCAAGATGGCGGAAAATATGCAAGCATATGACGTGCAAAGCCGTCAGGCGGTAGTTGTGCGGTATTGTCTATAATATTATTGCTATGCAGCGGGGAGATATACTTTCCTGCGAGTATGTTGAAAGCCTTTGGTTTTACAATATAGCTTAGTATGAGTTCTATTAATGTCGGTTTACGACTGGGAGGTTGTTATGAGGACAAAGATCGAAGAAATAACAATTCCGGCTCTTGCTGTGAGGGGTCTGGTTGTTTTTCCGAATGTAGTGATGCATTTTGATGTTTCTCGTGAAAAATCCGAGGCGGCGCTAAGATCCGCTATGGAAGATGATAAATTGATTTTCCTCACCGCACAGAAGGATGATTCTGTAGAAGATCCTGACCTTAAGGATCTGTATCAGGTGGGCGTTGTCGCCGAAATAAGGCAGATACTTAAAGGAGCTGACAACATTACACGGGTACTGGTTGAGGGAAAATACCGTGCCAAGCTTATGGATATTATCCAGAGCGAGCCGTATCTTGTTGCAAGCATCAAAGCTTTTCCGGAAGCATCTGATACCCGTACGGAGGAGATCGAGATCGAGGCGGTCGTGCGGGCAATAAAGCAGGCTTTCTATCAGTATTCTATAGTTATGCCAAGAATGCCTAAGGAGCTTGTTTCGGCAGTTATGGGCGAAAAGAATCCGAAGAAGCTGTTTGATACTCTTGTATTCAATATCCCGCTGGTAGTGGAAGACAAGGAAATGCTGCTGGAGGAAAGCCACATCATTTCAAGGCTTGCCATGCTGCTTGCGATGATCTCCCGCGAGGTGGAGGTCCTTGATATTGAACGCAGCATACAGGAGCGCGTCAGAGAGCAGTTTGACAGCAGTCAGAGAGAATACTATCTGCGTGAACAGATGAAAGCTATTGCAAGTCAGCTCGGTGAGGATGAGGACTATCTTGAAGAGGTCGATGAGTATTCTGAAAGGATACTCCGGCTTGAGCTTGAAGAGGAAACCAAAAATAAGCTGCTTAAAGAAGCGGACAGACTTACCAAGATGCCGTCTTCGTCACAGGAAGCTTTCGTTATCAGGAATTATCTTGATAATGTTCTGGATCTTCCCTGGAATACGTTTACAAAGGATAAGACAGACATAAAGAAGGCTAAAGCTGTTCTGGATAAAGATCATTATGGTCTGGAAAAGGTCAAGGAAAGAATTCTGGAGAACATTGCCGTAAGAGAGCTTAATCCGGATATCAAGGGTCAGATAATCTGTCTTGTCGGACCTCCGGGCATTGGTAAGACGTCAATAGGAAAGTCCGTGGCAAGGGCTCTTGGAAAGAAATATCAGCGTATTTCTCTGGGTGGCGTCCGTGATGAATCGGACATAAGAGGTCACAGAAAAACATACATAGGAGCAATGCCCGGCAGAATAATCAACGCAATGAAGCTTGCAGGAAGCAGCAATCCGCTTATCCTGCTTGACGAAATTGATAAAATGACCCATGATATGAGGGGTGATCCGTCCTCTGCGCTGCTGGAAGTCCTTGACAGTGAGCAGAACAGTGCGTTCCGGGATCATTATATTGAAGTTCCCTTTGATCTGAGCAAGGTTTTGTTTGTCACTACTGCAAACACTACTCAGACTATTGATCCTCCTCTTCTTGACCGTATGGACGTTATTGAGCTCACAAGCTATACCAGAGAGGAAAAATTCCATATCGCCAGGGAGCACCTTGTTCCAAAGCAGCTTAAAGCTAACGGCTTAAAGTCGGCTATGCTTAAATTTACCGATGGTGTACTGTATGTGCTGATAGACAACTACACTAAGGAAGCCGGCGTACGTACTCTGGAGAGGCGTATAGCGTCCCTGTGCCGTAAGGCGGCTAAGATCATAGTAAGCGGCGAAAAGAAGTCTGTACGTATAAGCGAAAACAATATAGAGCAGTTCCTTGGAACAAAGAAGTATCTTGACGATGACAATATGAAGGAAAATGAGATCGGAATAGTAAACGGTCTTGCCTGGACTTCTGTGGGAGGCGTTCTTATGCCTCTTGAAGCGACGGTATTTGACGGAAAGGGCACTATCGAAACAACAGGCTCTCTTGGAGATGTTATGAAGGAAAGCGCAAAGATCGCCATAAGCTATGTGCGCAGCGTTGCTGATAAATATGGTATATCCGGTGAATTCTACAAGGAAAAGGATATACATATCCATGCACCTGAGGGGGCTACTCCCAAGGACGGTCCTTCTGCGGGTGTTACCATGACTACTGCACTTGTGTCTGCTCTTGCAAATATCCCTGTCCGCCATGACGTGGCAATGACCGGAGAAATAACTCTCCACGGAAAGGTACTGCCCATCGGAGGTCTTCGTGAAAAGACAATGGCTGCATACAAGGCAGGAGTAAAAACTGTCATCATTCCCGCCGGAAACAAGGGAGACCTTGAAGAGGTGGACAGTGTTGTAAAAAATAACATCCAGTTTATTTATGCTGAAAAGCTGTCAGACGTTCTTGACGTTGCTCTTGAAAAGAAAGAGCCACGCTATGCTAAACCAAAGAGCTCTGCGAAAAAAGAGAAGCGGGGAACGGTTCGTTCATAAATGAATATTCAGATAATTCAGTCATAGGCTGCTGTAGATGATGAAATACGGCAGCCTTTTGCATTTTTTGAAAGTACGTACTGCCAATAATTCATTTTGCCAAA
>JAFLUJ010000324.1 GCA_022511485.1 Oscillospiraceae bacterium
AAGTGTGATGGAATGTTTTTCCCTCCATAAATTTAAGTCCATATCCGCCTAAAATAAGCGATATTGTCTGGACGCAAAGAAATGGGACAAGATACACGAACAGTCCGGACAGAAAGTCGGAAACAAATCTCTGGGCGGATGTCAGCGGCAGGGACAATTTCATATCCACCACTGAACGCTTATGGAGACAGTTGAAGCTTCCGATGGCAATAAATATTCCCAGAAATCCTGCAATAAGCGTAGTGAAAATTCCGATGGTCAAAAATGTTTCTGCAAATGTCTCGGTATCATAGGAGCTTGTGTACGCTCCGATTATTAGTGAGAGCAGCACAAGCGGAGTGGCAGTAAAATGCAGGATAGTCAGTATGACCATCATTCTGATATTTGCTTTTACATTGCTTTTCCAGTAATGCAGCATGGGAGAATATCCCTTTGATCTGTTTGGTACTGCAATATTATTGGATACTGTTGAAGTCATAACCCATTCCCTCCATTTCATAAATAAAGACTTCTTCAAGAGTGAGGGGGATCATATCAAGAACCTTGGGATCTTTTTTACCAAGCTCCTCCCTGATCTCCTCTTCTGTTCCCTTGATGATAAGATAGGTGATGCTCTGATTTTTCTCATAGTGGAGAATATTCAGATTTCCGAATTCCTTTTCGGTGTAGTCCTTGTCAAAGACTGCCTGGACCTTCTGGATGCTTCCCTTTACGCTGTCAAGATCCCGGTTAAAGAGGAGCTTTCCCTGATGAAGCAGGGCGGCGGTATCGCAGACCTCGTTTATCTCTTTCAGGTTGTGGCTGGAGATCACCGCTGTCAGCTTACGGTCGAGCATGGCATCCACAAGCATACGCTTTACTATGATACGCATTGTGGGGTCAAGACCGTCAAAGGCTTCGTCCAGTAAAAGATAATCCGTACCGCTGGCAAGTCCGGTAATAACTATTGCCTGTCTTTTCATACCCTTTGAAAATTTATCAAGACGTTTTTTCTCCGGAAGCTTTATTACCGCATTCAGCTTGTCAAATATCTCGTCTGAAAAATTAGGGTAGAATCCCTTATAATAATTTCTCATATCGCTGAGGGTCATGCTGCCGAACTGGACGGTCTCGTCGTTGATAAAGAAGACCTTGCTTTTTGCGGAGACGTTATCGTAGACCGGTTCTCCGTCGATTAGCACCTCTCCGGATGTCTGCTTGTAGACCCCTGAAAGCAGTCTCAGGATAGTGGATTTTCCTGCGCCGTTTGAGCCCAGAAGTCCGAAGGCTGTGCCTTCTCCGATGGTGAGATCGACGCCGTCCAGAGCGTTAAAATCTTCAAAGCTCATTTTTACATTTTTTAGCTCTATCATAATATTATTTCTCCTTTTAAGGTAGTATCGATATAAAAATTTTTATGCTTCCGTGTCGTATTTTGCTCTATAGAAAAGAGTACGCAACGGCATGGGTCAAGGCTCAGCCTTGTTTATGCGGTCTATAAGTTCCTGCTTTGTTGCTCCTGCGTCAAGAGCCTCCGCAACTGCACGGTCAAAGTCCGCGAAGGAGCTTTCCCTGAGATCATCTGCGCTGACGTTGGAAATGAAGCTTCCCCGTCCCACAAGTGAATAGATGAATTTATCCCGCTCTAAAAGCTGAAATGCTTTCGAGACTGTATTGGGATTGACGCCAAGTGATTTTGCAAGCTCCCGGACGCTTGGAAGCTTGTCTCCGGGCTTAAGCTCGTTTTTCAGTATAAGCTCCACGACTTTTTTATAAAGCTGCTCATATATTGGTGTTCTGCTTTGAAGGTCGATGTTGAACACTGTATTTTCCCTCCTTTGTATTAGATGTACTATTTGTGTTAATACAGTTATATCACACTTGGAGGGAAATGTCAAGAGGTTTAGGAAAATTTTTTTGAAATAATATTTTGTACAACAATCCCCGCCGCAGGCAGCTAAATTATTATTTACCTCAACCGCCGGTTAAAAAATCTCTTTGAAAGCATCGCTTTTTGTTGAAAATGTATAACAGAAATAGGAGATTATATGTAAATTTTCTCTTGACGGTTGATAATTTTTTTGCTATAATTAAAGAGCATAAAATCTTTATTTTTATGAATAATTATAGGAGGTTATTTATGAAAAACACAAAAAAAGTGCTTTCGGGCGTTTTAGCATTGACAATGGTTGCAAGCTTTGCAGCCTGCGGCGGTGATGATACCACCAACAACAATAATAACAATTCAAACAATGCAAATAACGGCGCTGATACAGCGGCTACAACCGAAGCTACCACAACAACAGCAGCTACTGTTGCAGTAAATACTGAAGGTCTTCAGGAGGGCGAGCAGGAAGTAATTGAGAGTGCTATGAGCCAGCTTCAGGATGTTGAGCTTGAGAACAAAGAGATCAAGTGGCTTGCTCACTACACCAAGAACCCCGGTACAGACGGTCAGTCCAAGGGCGTTGGTCTTGAAATGTTCGAGCAGAAGTACGGCGGATATATTACTGACTATTCAACAACGTGGGAGACAAGATTCAACGACCTTTCTACATATGTTCTTGGCGGTGAAGGAATCGACTTCTGGCCCGGCGATGACGTTTACAACTTCCCTAAGGGCGTAAACAGCGGAATGTTCCAGCCTATTGATGATTACATCGACATCAACTCTGCTATCTGGCAGAACACCAAGGAAGGTATGGAGAAGTTCAATTTCGGCGGCAAGCACTTCTCATTTGTAACACAGATCACTGCTGAACAGGTTTGTATGTATAACAAGACCACTATCGAAGAAAATGGTCTGGACGATCCATGGGAGCTTTATGAAGCCGGCAACTGGAACTGGGATACCTTCAAGGGTATGCTTGAAGAATTTGTTGACGAAGAGAACGATCTGTACGGTCTCGACGGCTGGTACTATGAAAAGGCTCTCTGGACATCATCAGGCGCAGTTGCAGTTGACAACGTAGATGGTCACGTTGTAAGTATGCTGGACAGCGCAGCTGTAGAGAATGCTGAGAACTTTGGTTATGAGCTTTTCCAGAAGGGTCTTATCCTTAACCTTGAGCCATTCAGCTGGAATATCCAGCCTCAGTTTATGGGCGAGGGCAAGGAGTTGTTCCTGCTCTGGGGTTCATGGGGCGTTAATGGCGATCCTTCCACATGGATGAATAAGATCGATCCTGATGATCTTGGCATTGTTCCTGTTCCGTCTCCCGCAGGCTCTAATCCTTATCAGGCAGCTACCATCGCTGGCTATGCTCTTTGTAAGGGTGCTACGAATCCTAAGGGTGTAGCTCTCTTTGCAGAGTGTGACATCGTTGCAGCTAACGACGAGGGTGCTACCGCTATCGCAAACAGAAAGGCTAAGGATGACAACAAGTGGACTGATGAGGTCATTGAACACATCAATATCTGCAATGACCTTGCTCGTCAGTATCCTGTTTACGATTTCGCTGCAGGTTCTTCAACTGATATTGCTGCATATACAGTTGATTCCGGTGACGTAGGTCTGAGAGCTCCTTTCCATGGTACTTCCGACTGGGCTACTCAGAGAGAAGCACTTGCTGATACTATCGGTCTCATGGTACAAGAGGTTGATAACGAACTCCAGGCTAAGATCGCTGAGTTCAACAGCTAATTTATCCTTTTGAATAATGAAAACGTCCTCACTTTAAAAGTGGGGACGTTTTTTGTTTGGAGGTAACGTATTTGTTTTTTAGTTGACAAAAACCATTGAGCTGTCTTCCTCACGGAGCGCTATAACCGCACCGCGTATCAGATAAGCAATAGGGTCTCCGGAGGGACTTCTTTGCAGACAGATAACAGGAGTTCCCTCAATAAGACCCATATCCTGTAGTCTGCGGCGCATACCGCCCTCTACCCGAAGCTCGGTCACCCTTGCAGAAGTTCCCTCCTGCATATTATGCAGCGTCTTTGCTGTGTCCATAATTATAATTATGCTTTCCCATAGCGGGGGAAGCATTTTCTCCTTTCATGTATGCTTAACAGATCAAGAAATATCTAAGTAGTGAAAACGCAATATGCCATCAAAAAAGCCCTCTGAATATCGGAAGCAGCATACTTACGTTCATTAACAGGCTATGCGGAAAAAATTTTTTTGCCACACATTTTTCCGGACTTGCCTGCATAAGTATTTAAAAAACCGATATTTCAAAGGAGCTGTTCAATAATGAGCAAGGTTTCATCTAAAAAAGGACTGAAAATTTTTTTATTCCTGCTTCTGGCAGCAATTGCAATAACAGCGCTGATGTTTTTCTCCAAGGCCAAGGCGGAGACCGAGGCTGACGAATTCTTATCCATGTCTACCAATGCCCAGCGGGTTGAGTTTCTCAATAAACAAGGCTGGATAGTAAAACCCGACCCGATTACAAAAGAGGAGATAACTATCCCCTCTGTATTTGACGGTGTATACGCTGATTATGCTGCTTTACAGCAGTCCCAGGGATTTGACCTTGAACCCTACAAAGGGAAAACAGCCACTGCAATAACCTATCAGGTGCTGAATTATCCGGACTACCCTGAGAACGTCACAGCTACAATGCTGCTTCTTGATGACAGACTTATAGGCGGAGACATTTCCCTTGCGGGAGATGACGGCTTCACAGAAGCACTTATCACCGCAGCCGTCCGTTCAATGCTTACAGCCGATCAGCCTGTGCTCAGCCAATAAGCCGTACCGTTCCGGAGGTGAGAGCTCTTTCCTCTCCGCTGTCAGAGCGGATAAGCAGTCTGCCGATCTCGTCTATACCGATGCAGTCAGCCTCTTCGGAGCCGTTGTTTGATGTTATCTCAATACGCTTTCCGATGACGTTTGAACGCCGTCTGTACTCTTCAAGAAAGCTCTTATCGCGGATATTTTCCAGCTGTTTTTCAAAGCAGTTGAGGATCTCTGCGGTAAGAAGACTTCTGGAAACCGATTTATTTGTTTCCGTACGTATTGAAGTAGCAATATCAGAAATATTTTTCGGGAAGGAGACATTCTGTACGTTTACGCCGATACCGACTATGGCGTATTCAAGTCCCCCCTGCTCCACATTTACGGAAGCTTCGGTGAGTATGCCGCACAGCTTTTTATCTCCGGAATAAATGTCGTTTACCCACTTGATCTTGCAGTCAAGGCCGGAAATATTTTCTATAGCCTCGGCAACAGCGACTGCCGCGCAGGAGGTTATCAGCAGGGAGTGATCCACCGACAGCTTCGGGCGCAGGACTATACTCATGTAAATTCCCATGCCTGTTGGCGAGTAAAAGCTTTTTCCCATTCTTCCTTTGCCCTGGGTCTGGACCTCGGAAACAACTGTAGTTCCGTGGACTGCGCCGAACTGTGCCAGACTTTTGGCAAAATTATTTGTGGAATCAATAGTTTTGAACACATCTATCTTTCTGCCCAGATCCTTGGTGCGCAGATTGGGTACGATAGCCTGCTCGCTCAGAAAGTCATTTTCCTCCGACAGACAGTAGCCTCTGTTAGTGACGGCACATATCGTATACCCTTCGTCACGAAGCTGCTTAACGGCTTTCCAAACCGCGCTTCGCGTCATACCGACACTTCTGGCTATCTCACTGCCGGAAACGTTTTTTCCTTTGTTCTCCTCTAATACAGCTAATACCTTGTCTTTTAAAGACATCAAAAACACCTCCATTTTATCTGAAACGCAATAGTTAAGTAAAGAGGCACTCCTCAGAGTTTGTTGGCATGACACCAACAAAATACATAATATAATTATATCACATAATTACAGATTAGTCAATCACATTTTTAAATTTTTATCATAAAATGTTAATGACAGCAAGTCGGGCGGGTGACAGATCCAATGTCCGAAATCATTTGCTGACGATGGAGGAGCGGTGTTTCCTTGGGGGAGCATCAGCATTTTATGATAAAAGCCATACTTTTAGTTATAGCCGTATGTACCGACTGCTTTGCAGCCTCCTTGGGGATAGGCAGCGCCGGGATACGGATACCGGTCCGTTCTGCGGTGATAATCAGCCTTGTGGGGACGGTTTCCCTGAGTGTTTCCGTAGCATTTGCCGGAGCTTTGAAGCTTGCTGTACCGGCGGAGCTGTGCGCTGCTATATCCTTTATACTTCTTCTGGGACTGGGACTTTTCAATCTGTTTCAGAATTTCTGGAGAGATATAGTCTGCCAAAAAAAGGCTGAGCCTTTACCCATACCGCTGCGTACAGTATCAGCAAAGAGTAAGGGAACGACCCGGAAGCGTAATAATTTCAATACTGTTACAGAGCAAATGGGCGCCCTTATCAGAATGTTCTTTGACGGAGCGTCCGCCGATACGGACAATTCAAAAAGCATATCCGCAAAGGAGGCTCTTGTACTGTCTGCGGCTTTGTCTGCGGATTCTGTAGTTACCGGAATAGGCGCTGGACTTGGAAGTATAAGTCTTCCATTGCTGTCCGTTATGGCGTTTGCGGCAGGACTTATTTCCGTAAAGTCAGGCGAAAAGCTGGGGAGGAAAATAGTTTCCTCCTTTAACATAAATCTTGGCTGGCTCTGCGGAGCGGTACTTATTATCCTTGCGTTTACAAGCGTTTACAAGTAATACTGTTCCCAAGTCAAATAATTGACAAAGTCAATTATTTGACTTGCCGCCTTAACAGGCGGCTGCCAAAACCATAGGTTTTGGCAGGAAAGTATT
This sequence comes from Oscillospiraceae bacterium, assembly GCA_022511485.1. Taxonomy (GTDB): domain Bacteria; phylum Bacillota; class Clostridia; order Oscillospirales; family Ruminococcaceae; genus RGIG8773. The sequence continues at coordinate 6,663 of JAFLUJ010000324.1, forward strand.
GAACGACTTCCTTGGCGGCTGCGCCGCCCGCCGTA
>JAFLUJ010000325.1 GCA_022511485.1 Oscillospiraceae bacterium
ATAACGTCCCATTGCAATAGTTTCGGAAACGGTGTAATCAAAGTAGTCTCCGCCAGTACCTGTCTGGGACAGCAGCGCTATACGCCGCGCCCGTTCCTTATGGGACATCTCCGAAATAAGCTGACCGTCAATATAAGCTCCGCCGGAACGTATCGGAAGAAGTCCTGCGGCAGCTTTTAGAAGAGTGGTTTTTCCGCAGCCGTTCGGACCTATCACCGACAATATTTCTCCTGCCGGGACAGTCACAGAAATTCCTTTTACAATATCCTTCCTGCCGTATCCGCAGAAAAGATTGTCAATTTTAAGTACCGCCATGATATTATAAAGTCTCCGCAAGCTGCTTTATATATTCTTTAAGCTGCGTGCTTATTTCGTCGCTGCGCAGTCCTGCGTCTATGCTTGCTGTAAGTGCGCTGAATTTATCTCCCATATCATAGCGTTTTCCGGTAAACTCCACGCCGATCATCCCCTTGATCTGAGCGAGAGTTTTCATTGCATCGGTGAGCTGGAGCTCGTTATTTTTTCCGTATGGAGTACGCTTCAGTATTTCAAATATCTCCGACGTAAGGACACATCGTCCAAGGATAGAGTAGTTAGAAAAGACCTGATTTCTGGAGGGCTTTTCGATCATGTCGGAAATAGAAAAATATTTGTCATCCATTTGCTGGAGCTTCATTGAACAGTATTTCATGACCTCCTCATCTGAGACTTCGCGTATCCCCACAATTCCTTTACCGTATTTTTCGTATGCCCTGCAAAGCTGTGCAATGGCAGGATCTTCTCCCACGATCACATCATCTCCGTAAAGGACGGCAAATGGCTCATTTCCCACAAAGCTTTTTGCGCACATGACTGCGTGTCCCAGACCAAGCTGTTCCGCCTGACGTACATAGGTGATATTCGCCATTGAAGCGGTATGGATCACTTCATCCAGCAGCTCTGTCTTTCCCTGATCTTCAAGCTGACGTTCAAGATCGGGGACTCTGTCGAAATGATCCTCAACCACGTGCTTACCTCTTGAAAGAATTATAAGGATGTCGGTGATCCCTGCGTTTACACATTCCTCAACGATGTACTGGATCGCCGGCTTGTCCAGTATAGGAAGCATTTCCTTTGGCATGGATTTCGTGGCAGGGAGCATTCTTGTGCCATATCCCGCCGCTGTTATGACTGCTTTTCTTACTTTCATATCAGGTAGCCTCCTATCAGGATATATATTTTCACAATCGGATCAACTAAGCCGGTATACATGAAATATTAAGAATTGCTAAAGCTTATTCTGCTTTCTCAGTTTTTGCAAGGTCAAACATCTGCATTACTTCCTCGGACGGCGTTTTATCTGACATTGAAACAACTACTGTTAAAATCACCGATACGATACAGCCGGGAATGATGGAGTACAGGCTGTCCACAAAGCCAACGAAGCCGGGCATAACGGACTGGAAATTAGGAATGATATACTCCCAGCAGATAACAGTTGCCGCTCCTCCGATGATACCTGCAACAGTACCCTTAAGGGTAAGACGCTTCCAGTACAGGGAAAGCAGTATCGCAGGTCCGAACGCAGCTCCGAAGCCTGCCCATGCGTTTGAAACGATACCCATGATAGAATCATTGGGATTAAGAGCAAGTATGCAGGCAATTACGGATATGACCATAACTGCTATACGGCTTATCCACATCATTTTCTTTTCGGAGGTCTCTTTTTTGACGATTATCGTATAGAAATCATTTACTACTGCGGAAGCAGTAACAAGGAGCTGGCTGTCTGCTGTACTCATTATAGATGCTAAAACTGCGGACAGGAATATTCCGCCAAGGAATGATGGAAACAGCTTTTTAACGGTGGTAATGAAAATAAGCTCCTGTGAAGCAGTGTCAAGTACCTGACCCTGTGAATCAAGATAAACTCTTCCCAGAATACCAACCAGTACAGCAGCAGTAAGAGAGATAAGCACCCATACAACTGCAATGATACCGGATTTCTTTACACTCTTTGTATCCTTGATAGCCATGAATCTTACAAGGATATGAGGCATACCGAAGTATCCGAACGCCCACGCCAGATTACTGATTATTTCTGCAAAGGACATTCCGCTGGTCATGGACATATATCCGCTTACGTCAGCCGTGCCCATCTTTTCTGTGTTCATTGCCAGATCCCATGTAAAGTTGGGAGTTGCGCTGACCATCGCAATTGGCAGAGCTACTATTGTAATTACCATAAGAAGACCCTGTATAAAGTCAGTCCAGGCAACAGCGCTGAATCCTCCGAAAAAGGTATATGTGATAATGATAAGTGCGGAAATTACTACCGCTGCTTTTGTATAAGTCACATTTCCCGGATCTATGTTGAAAACCACCTGAAACAGCTTGCCTCCGGAAACAAATGCGGAGGTAGTATAAACAAGGAAAAATATAAATATAACTGCTGCGCAGACCATTCTTACCACCGGACTGCTTGTCTTGAAGCGGTTCTGCAAATATTGGGGAATGGTAATTGAATCTCCGCAGACCTCTGTAAAACGTCTTAACGGCTTAGCAACAAAGATCCAGTTAAGTATGGTTCCCACTGCAAGACCAATGGCTATCCAGTAGTTTCCCATACCGGTGGCATAGGCAGCTCCGGGCAGACCCATAAGCAGCCAGCCGCTCATATCCGATGCCTGGGCGGACATTGCCGTCACCCAGCTTCCCAGCTTTCTTCCTCCGAGGAAGTAGTCGCTGGTTTTCTTTGACTTGTTTGAGAAATAAAATCCGATACCCAGCATTATGCACAGGTACAAAATAAACGCCGCAATAACGGGCACATCAGCGTTTGCGAAAAATCCCATATTTTCAGATCCTTTCATTTAATATAGTATTTCATCCATACAAACTAATGTTACCATATATTGAGGCGTAATATGTTAAGATAAGGTAAATATTTATTTTTTGTGACAGAAATGCTTGATTTTCGTTTCGTGGCTATATAACAAAATCAGCTTCGCTGCCTCTTTCGATAATATCCTTGAGAGTGATGCCGTCCAGATAATCGGTGATAGCCTTATACAGACCCTCCCATACAAAAAGGGTCATACATTCCCCCGCTCTTGGACAGTCATTTGGAGAATACTGCAAACACGATACGGGACACAGATCTCCCTCAGTAATACGAAGTATTTCCCCAACGGTATATTTGTCGGTCGATTTGGAAAGCATATAGCCTCCCTGATAGCCCCGGTTTGTTTTAAGCAGATTTGATTTATTAAGCAGGGGAACGATCTGCTCCAGATATTTTTTTGATATATTCTGACGCTCTGCAATGTCCTTTAACGCCACAAAGCCGTCGGATTCATGCAAAGCAAGGTCGATCAGCATTCGCAGAGCGTAACGTCCCTTTGTGGATATTTTCATGGTGGATCAACGTCCTTTCGCGGGTTTATATTACTATTATACCATAGGATTAGTAGGTTTTCAAGCGGTATTTTAACAAAAATAAAAAAATTCATATAAATCTGTTGAATCCCCCTTCAAAATGATGTATAATTTTAATGAAAAATCTTTCTGAAAGGAAATAACATTTATGAGTACTGTTCTTGTTACCGGAGGCGCAGGTTTTATCGGCAGCCACACCTGTGTGGAGCTGCAAAGCGCCGGACATGATATTGTCGTTATGGATAATTTCTCCAACTCCAAGCCGGAGGCTCTGAACCGGATCAAAAAGATCACCGGAAAGGACTTTAAATTCTACGAGACCGATATTCTTGACTATGAGGGTACAAGCAAAATTTTCAAAGAGAATAAAATTGACGCAGTAATACATTTCGCCGGACTTAAAGCGGTGGGAGAATCCTGTGCAAAGCCGGTGGAATACTACTACAACAATATTTCCGGAACTATCGAGCTTATCAAAGCAATGAGGGATAACGGCTGCAAAAACATGGTATTCTCCTCCAGCGCAACGGTCTACGGAATGAATAATCCCGTGCCTTATATAGAGACATATCCTACATCTGCTACAAATCCCTACGGATATACAAAGGTAATGATAGAGCAGATACTTACCGACACTGCAAAGGCTGACAGCGAATGGAGCGTTGTACTGCTTCGTTATTTCAATCCTATCGGAGCGCACGAAAGCGGACTTATCGGCGAAGACCCCAACGGTATCCCCAACAATCTGCTTCCATATGTTGCGCAGGTAGCTTCCGGAAAGCTCCCCTGTCTCAGTGTTTACGGAAATGATTATGACACTCCCGACGGAACTGGCGTAAGAGATTATATCCACGTTGTCGACCTTGCAAAGGGACATCTCTGTGCTGTTGATTACGCTCTTAAGCATAAGGGTACAGAGGCAGTAAACCTGGGCACAGGCAAGGGAACAAGCGTCCTTGAAGTCGTGAAAGCGTTTGAGGATGCTTCCGGAAAAAAGGTCAACTACAAGATAGCAGACCGCCGTCCCGGAGACATCGCTACCTGCTATGCGGACACCAAAAAGGCAAAGGAACTTTTCGGATGGGAAGCAACGGCAGATATTGCTCAGATGTGCAAGGACAGCTGGAATTTCACTGAGAAGAATCCCGAGGGTATAAAATAAATACTATCCGTATTATATTAAACATTAAATACAAAAAGTTAAACGTCCGGATAATAAACTCCGGACGTTTTTATGTTATTCTTTCATAAGACTTTCAGCGTTAGCCCAATTAAGACATTTCATTACCGCTTTTAAGTATTCCTCCCTGCGGTTCTGTCTGTCAAGATAGTAGGCGTGCTCCCACACATCTATAATAAGCAGCGGAGCAAGTCTGTCAAGGTCTATTGTATCCTGATTGCAGGTGGTAAGTATCACCAGATGCTTTTCCCGGGTCATTGCAAGCCATACCCATCCTGAACCCACAAGACCCATTCCCGTCTGAACGAGCTTATTTTCAAGCTCCTCCTGTGAACCGAAGCATTCCTTGATCTTCTCCTTCATATGATTTGACGGACCTTTGCAGTTCGGAGACAGGGAAGCAAAATACAGCTCATGGTTATAGACCCCTCCCGCATTGACGCGAATATCAGCGCAGTCCATTTTCGTCAGACATTCAAGAGGAACATTCTGCATAAGGGGACTGTCCTTCAACGCCGCGTTGAGCTTTTCAAGATATGTCATATAGTGCTTTTCATGGTGGAAATACATGGTATACTCGCTTATATGCGGATCAAGCGCACCAAGCGCATATGGCAGGGGAACAGCAGTATAGGGATAATATTTGTCGCAATTCATAATCAACCGACCTTTCAGAAGAAGTAATCAGTCAATTATATGATGAGAATACTCCGGTTATGCCATGCAGCTTAACTTGTAACTATTCATGAGTAATCCTCTATAAGATCAATAATTCCGTTTATAAGCCGTTTTCCCTCAGGACTGAGACGGCTTATTTTTTCAAGAAGCTGTCTGTCAGCAGATCTGTCCGATCCGATCTCCGTACCCAGAAGCAGATAATTTGGAGTGGTGTCCAAAGCTTCACAGAGCTTCATTATCATTTCAAGACTTGGCACGGATCGTCCCGTTTCAAGATTGGAAACATATTTGTAGTTAGCGTCCACCATTTCGCAGACCTCCCGCTGTTTCAGGGAAAGCTCCTTGCGCCGTTTTGCCATTCTCCTTCCGACCTCTGCGTAATTGATCACCATATTTATCATTCCCTTCTGAGCTCTGTGCTAAGATCCGAAAAGGCTGAGCTCAAATTTCTTTCTAACAAATATAGTATCAATCAATAACTAAAATAAAAACCACTTAATGAATAGAATTTTATTAAAAAATCTTATTGACAAGCAGATTTTTCTGTCGTATAATAATACTAATCCCTAATTTACCAATAGACATAGTCTATTGGTAAAGCCGCCTGTACAGGCGGCAGTCAAAACCTGTGGTTTTGACTGGATTAGTATTGCACGGCTTTCCCAGCGGCTATGCCGCTCACCGCTTTGCGGTGCGTTTTAAATATATGGACAAAGTCCATATATTTAAAACGGGAAATAGTATAAGAAAAAATGCTGAAAATTTTGACTAAGAGGTTGATACGTGTTATGGAAAGGATCACCGGGATATTTTTATCGGTACTGGTTACCGTTTTATTTTTTGGGGGATGTGCAGGAAATATCCCTCCGGAGGAAACAGAAATAAGAGCTCAGCTTGCAGGCGAGTGGGTAAACTGGCTCGGAGGGGAGGACAACGAAAGTATTGTGTATATTCTGAACGAAACAGAAATAATTTCACAGCATTTCAGCAGCGGTATCCTGACAGAGCAGCATGAGGGCACATACTCCATAACAGACATTGAATATGACCGGGGAAGCTGGCGTGGAACGGTCATAGCGGAGCTTGGGGAGGAAGTCTGCCGCATACCATTCCGCACAGACCGTGATGGGAAAAATCTTGCCTTGGGAGTGTCCGATAATATAAATTCTCCCGGGTATGCTAAACGCAGCAGAGATAAATCATAATTTAGCGGCGCAGAGCTTTTCGATTTTCGCTTTGCGAAAATCGTCTGGCTGGTCCAGCGCAGCCCCGCGCTGGCGAGGGTCAAGGGGCGAGCAGCCCCTTGTCGCGCTCCGCAGAGCGCGAAATCCTTTCCCGCGCCCGCAGGCGCATCGTTTGG